>JBKJRA010000085.1:0-8275 GCA_046594975.1 Pyrinomonadaceae bacterium
CAGGGGCGTAAAGCGAAACCCCACCTTAAAGAGCGAAGGTAACTGCATCAAAAACTGTGCTAGTCCACCGATCAATGTGCCTATCGCCATACCGATGATCGCCCATTGCGACGGGAAGTCCGGCACTGCATTTTTATCACCCGAGTTTAACCAGCCGCCGCCACTTAGGTAGTAGGCGAGGCCAAGGCCGAAAATGATCGAAACAATATTAAAGACGGTCGAAGCCGAGGCTGGAACGCCGAATATACCTTTCGTGTTTAAAACTCCCATTGCGACCGCTGCAAGAGCGACGAGCAGTATGAACGGGAACATGATCTGCGTTAGGGTCGTCGCTAGAGCTGCCTTTTCGGGCGAAAAACCGTCGGCGATCAGGTTGACGAATTGTCGCGAAAAGATAATGCCGACGATACAGATCACGCTCATTATTACAGCGAGCAAGTTGAGTACCAGGCTCGCCAGACGCCACGCAGCCTTTTCGCCCTGATTGATCTGATAATCGGTAAAAACCTTTACAAATGCCACCGAAAGGGCTCCTTCGGCAAATAGGTCGCGAAGAACATTCGGTATGCGAAACGCAACGACGTAAGCATCTGTTAGAAACCCGGTACCAAAATACCGTGCGAAAATCATCTCGCGGAACAGCCCCAATAGACGCGAAAACATCACGGCGATCGACACTATACCGGCAGATCTGGCGACACTTGTCTGTTTGGTTTTGGTGGGTTTGTCGCCTCCGTCGATGATCTCTTCGGATGGCAACTCGGCCAGAGATTCCGGTGATTCGTTCAATGGTTGGTCGGGTTCGGGCTGGTTCATTTAATAAGCTTTTCTAAGCATCGAATAAGCCGAAATTATCTCACGAGTGAGAAAAAGAAAAAAGGAAGCAATTGTGATGCTTCCTTTTAATGAATGTAAATTGAATCAATATTATTCGTTGCCATAAGCACGGCCGTTAGGGTAGGTGATCCGCGAACGGGCAAGCCGCGTTTCGAGCGGTTGTTGATCGTAGGCCATCGGCAGGGCACCGCCAAACTGACCCTGCACGAGCGACACGAACGAATTTTGAAACGCACGAAACCGGGCGACGCTGCCGCGCTGGTTAAATATTACAAACAGATATTTGCCGTTACGTGTATTGATTTCACCGGACAGGGCACTCACACCGGCGTCGGTGTTGCCGAGCGTGCCGGTTTTGCCGACGACGCTTCCGCGTGAAAAATCATCGCCAAATCTGCCTACGAGTGTGCCTTTATCGACACCTGCGACAGGCATAATATCGGCAAAGGTCATCTTGTAACGAGCCAGATCGTCACGTAAAACGTGCATCAGACGCATCATTGCGTTTGGCGTGACGCGATTGTAGCCGAGACCACTAGATGTCTGGATAGAAAATTCATTGGGCTGAATGCCTGCATTCAATTGCACTACGCGAGCAACCGCATACGGGCCGCCGAGCATATCACCGAGGCGTTCGGCAAGAAAGTTGTTTGAGTAGCAAAGTGTCGCTTTGATGATCTCGCGGATCTGCGTCGATTCGTGTGTAAACAGCAGATGCAAGCTGCTCGGTATCGCCTGGACGTAAACCGTGCCGGTAAACGAGACACTCGGGATGCCTGTAACTTGTCCGTATTTGCCTGAGTAAGAAAGATAGTTGAGCCAGCTGCGTGTCGATGCCGGTGTTCGTTTGGCGGCATCCAATGTCGCAAACAGCGATTGAGCTGAAACCCATGCGGAACCTGAGTAGTTCATCGCAAAGTTATCCGTAACGATCAAGTCGCCCGATACTGAGCGGATGCCCATTCGGTTCAATTCGTTTGCGATAGCGACGGCATGTTCGGCGTTAAAAACAGGGTCTTTGCCGGATATGTAAAGATTCCCGTTTAACGTGCCTGTATTCGCGTCGATAGCTCCGTCGGTGTAAATATTTGTTGCAAAGCGAAACTCCGGGCCGAATGTTTTCAGCACAGCATAAGCCGTAGCGACCTTTACGTTCGACGCGGGGTTGAAAAGCATTCCGGGATTGCTCTCGAGGACTACATTGCCGTCCAAAGACTCGACCAGCACACCTGAATAGCCGGGTATCTCAACATTTGCCAATGCAGGAAACAAAGTTCGGATGCTGTTTGCAGCTATAGGTGCGGGCGAAGAGCTTCCAGTTTTCTGCACTAGAGGCGTAGCCGAAGGCTGAGCAGGATAAGTATTTGTCTGGACCTTGATGTCCTGAAACAGCGGCTGAGCTTGCCCGAAACTAATGACGGCTGACACTGCAATAAAAGCGGCGACAAATATCCAATTAGTTGTTTTTGTTAATGATCTTGTCATTGGCCGGGGTTTTCGTCTGATGTGACTGGTTGGCTTTCGCGGCACCGGAAAGCAACAATAAGTAGAATAACACATTTTACAAGTAAATGTCCAAAATTTTGGATTTACCACCTCAAAGCCCTGTGAACAGGACACTTAATAAGATGAGCTAGAATGGATTTACGATGCATACAATTCGAATTACTTATACCAGTAACTCGAATCAGTTATACTATTACATCCACCAATGGATAAAGATATTTTTTAGGCCGGCTTGATGAATTTGGTCATCGTGATGCGTGTGCCGTCGTCTGATTGTTCGATGCGGACGTCGTCCATCAAGCCCTTCATGAGTTTGAGGCCCCAGCCGCGTCGGCCCTCGTTAGGCGTGACCTCGACAGAAATTTTATCGACGAGACGCAGGCCTCGATTGGCGATGGTGATGACGATCTTTTCATTGTCAACAACAAATTTCTGGTATATCTTACGGTCGGGGCTGAGGGAATGCTCGGTCGCGTTGATGCACGCCTCAACGAGAGCGGTTTTGATCTGGTTTATCGCCTTTGCAGGGAAATTGTGCCGTTTGGCAATATCCTCGATGGTGTGGGCGGCGATCATTTCGGTATCCTCACCCATCGGGATAGTGATCTCGTATTCGTCGGTATTTGCCGGTTCGGTAGCGGCAATATTGGCATTCAAGATCTGTGCGAGCAGCATTGCCTGTTTGCGGCTTGAGGCGTGTGCATTTCGCGACTTGAGAGCCTCAAGAGCGTCGGGCGTAAAGCCTTCGGGAGCGATGAGCCACAATTTATAATTGGCAAAATTACAATGGACTGCTGCCATCTCCAGACGGTCGCACCAAAATTCGGCAAGCTCTAGAGTTGCTTCGAGTTTAGAGTCTATCTCTGCCGCGATCACTGCAATTTCATTGACTTCGCTTTCAAATCCGAGTGCCACTGCGGAGCGACCGGCTCCAGTGAGTTCTGCCAATGCCGGGTAGAAAGCTGCGGCATCCGCTGTATAAACGATCTGAGGCAGAGCGATCTTATCATTATCTTCTTTGGCAGATTTGAGGATCTTATCGTCGCCTACACCTTTTAGCTCGGCCTGAAATTTGCCGTAGTCGATCAGGGCGGGCGAGATCTGACGGCCATCGAAAGATTGTAAAATACTCCGTAATCCGATAGCTGAATGCTGCCGATATACACGAGCCATCAGCATCGGGGCACGGCGGACATTAGCCGCGAGAGCTTCGCCGACGACCAATGCACGAGATTCGCCATCGATCTCAAGTCTCGCCCGTCCGGCAACATAGTCGCCGATGACGGTGTCGGTCGTGTCAAATTTTAAAGCCCCGGACTCGATATTGATGATCTCGTTGTAATTGAGGTCGTTAAGTGACGTGTTTAGGCCTTCTCCTTCTAGGCCAGTATGTTTTTTCCAGTAAGTGAGCGGTATGTTACCCTCGCCGGATTGGAGATTCTCGGCCAGAAGACGCAAAATACTAATTCGCGTCTCGACATCTGGCGTAACGCCGTCAAAGATCGCGTCCAAATATCTGCCGATACGCCCGCCAAAGAGTTCGTTTGTGTAAACCTTTTGCACCTGCTCAAAGCTGTCGAGAGCTGCATCTTTCTCTAATGCTGAAGTAAACAAATTGCTTATCGCTCCGACATTTCCTTCGAGTTGGACAGCGATCAGGTCCCGAGTCTGGTCGTTGATCGTTACACCTTTTTTAGCAGAAAGACTCTCGATAAGTTTGCCGGCATCGGCAATTGAAAGCTTATCGACGTTAAGAGTGTCGAAATTAGTTTTTGCAAAAAGGAAGCGCCGGAGCCCTGCAAAAACAAAGGGTATTGATGAGCGGCTAAAAATGCTATTCACGTCTTCGATAAACGTCTCGCCGCCGCACAGTTTGGCGGCAACGTGCAGACCGTCGATCATTACAAAACTGCGTGCATTTTTACCCGCAGCTCGGAGCGGAGCACTGAGGCAGTTTTTGACAAACGAACGATCATCGTTGAGTTTGCTCTCGCTGTGACATGTTTCGATCAGGCGATCGATCCAATATCCGTCTGCGGGAACGGCTAACTCGGCGATCTCGCAGATCTCCGGCGACGAATCGAGTATATTTCTATCGCGGCGACGGAAAGCGACCGTCTGGAGCAGAAATTCGCGCAGAAAACGGACGGCAGTATTGCGTACATTCCCATCGCTCGCCTTTATCTCAAAATAGAACGGAATGACATCTGTCTGATCGAGAAACAAACGGTCGTATGCCTGACGCAATAATTCGGACGTGCCGGAGTTTGGTGCGGCAAGCACGACAAGGCCGTTAGAGTTACTCTCACCAGCGGCGTAACTGAGCAGACGCTCAAGCTCCGCCGTTCGTCCGACGAATTCACTCGGATCGCATGACGCAAATATCTGGTTTTTGACTACTCGTTTCATCTATTACTTATCCGTTTTGGATGCCGTTCATTTCCTCAAACGAACGCACGCGGTTACGTCCGCCGTGCTTTGCACCATATAATGCTTTATCGGCGGCCGACACGATATTTTTTGCCGAGCAAAGCTCCGCCGAACAGCTCGCAACGCCGATACTCAATGTTACACGTCGATGCGGAAAATCGGTCTCCTCAATGTTGCTGCGAATGCGTTCGGCAATTGTGATAGCCTCTTCGGCGATAGTTTGCGGCAGCAAAATGGCAAATTCTTCGCCGCCAAATCTAGCCGCAACGTCTGCTCCGCGTAGAGTGTCGCGGATAACGCTGCCGACGATCTTTAAGGCTTCGTCACCGGCGGGATGTCCAAAACTGTCGTTATAAGATTTGAACTGATCGACATCGAGCATCATAAAACTCATCGGAAATCCGTGGCGATTTGACCGCTTGGTCTCTTCCATCAGGCGTTCCTCGATGTAGCGGCGATTGAGCAAACCTGTCAGAGCGTCGGTTACAGAGAGCTGTTCAAATGTACCGGCTTTCTCCTTTAGCGTTGCACGGTCAATCGCGACGGCAAGCTGCGGCGAGATCGCCTGAAACAGATCCAACGATGCACGATCAAAAGGCTTGCCAGTCGCGCGATCAGTAAAACTCATCACGCCTATCGCACGTCCGCCGATGTTTACCGGACAGCTCATAAACGAGCGAGTTTTGTAATTACGTTCGGCACCTACGGGCGAGAGGCCTGTCGTAGCAACGTCCTCAATGGCGACGGCTTCGTTGCGGTCAAATACGATCTTGGCGACACGCGAGCCGACTTCGTCGTTCGGGTCAAATTCGTTGCGAGAGCCGATCAGAGCCTTAATATTAAGAGCCTCGGCACGGTCATCGAAAACTAGCAATGACGCGCGTTCGGCTTGCAGCATCTCGGCGGCGTTTTGAGTCAGCTTAAGCCAAAAATCGTCGTCGTCGATGGTCTTGATGCTCTCGCTAAAACGCTGAACCGCTCCGCCCAAAAGCTCTTGGCTTGCGACTTCGCTGCGGAGCCGTAGTATCTCAAGCTGTGGTGCGATCGAGTGGCAAATACGTGCGATATGCTTTTTGACGGCCTCAGGCTTGATCGGGTCAAGTGTCGCTATCGCGGCAGATATTTCACCACCGACACCTATCGGAAACAGGTGCATTATCCGTTTTTCGTCGCCCTGCTGCTTTTCGCCAAGCTCAAGCGGCATTTCGTTTTGTGAGGCTTCGATCAGACGCTTGTCGTCCGGTGAGATGCCGAGACGGACCTTTCGGCCTTTCATTTCGCCAAACGTGGTCGTATTTTCCAGCCGCCCATTTATCTTTTCAAGCCACACGAGCGATTTGAAACTGTAATGATGTGCGAGAAATTCGAGTATCGAATCCGCAGCTTTTGGATAATCCGTTTTTAGCAGCGAGCCAAAAAACGCACGCCAAGCTCTCGCTTCCGAAGCAGCTTTTTCAGCAGGCTCGGGTTGTGCTTCAACGGCTGTTGGCTCAGTTTCTGTCTCGATCACCGGCTCGACGACAACCTCTTTTGCGGGTTCCACAGTGTCGGCCTTATCTTTATTAAGATCTTTATTAAGGATCTCGCGATTAAATTTCTCGACAATATTCGTGGCTTCTTCCTGTGTCGGCTCTACTGGGATCTCCGTTATTTCAGCCTCAGTCTCCGCAATCACTTCGACTTCAGGCGCGGCAATCGGCTCGGCCTTTGGCAATTCGGGAACTGACGCGGCTAATTTCTCAGCCGTGTTTTCGACCAGCTCTATGGAATTGCTAAGCAGAATATTTTCAAAAAACTCGGCGGGTGCAAAGCTGCTCCAGTCGCCCGAGATGGCACGCGTCGTGGCACGGCGATAGTTTTCCGCAGTGACGAATGTCCGGCCGATTATCGCGACAAAACTATTTTCAGCCTGGCGAATAGGCACGGCACGGCATTCGAGACCGGCGTGACAGGTGAAAGAGACCGGGCCGCCAACTTCGGTTGTTTCTTCGAGTGCAGTTCCGCAAAATGCTGCACATTTGACGGTAAATTTGCCTCCCGGGTTTAGATTACGGCAGATCGAATTGTTATTTGAAACCGATATTTCTTGTCCCTTATCATCAACGATAGCTATCGCCAACCCGCTCTCATCGGCGAGTTGGTCCAATAATATCTTCTCTGGAATGACGTCCTGAATACTCATCAAATATATAGATCAATGTATTGTCCGTCGCGTTCGTCTATCGGTCGAGGGCAAATACAATTTAATATGTAACAGCTAAAACGGCTAATGGACACTTTATTTCACTAAAATCATCGCTTAATAACGCCAAATATTCCTATATGTTCGGCAACGTACATTCAAAATTTCCGATGCCCGATAACCTCATATTTGAGATTGATAAAACGGCGTGAATGGTACGCAAAACCGCGTACGTGGAAAAAGCGCGGATACGATCTCAAAAAAGAAAGAATTTTTTTGCGATTATCACGGAGGAAATAATATGATAAACGACTACGAAGCAACACAACCAATGACAACCGATGCGACCCCTGTCTCATCGTCAACGCCCGTTTCGAACGAAAGTGTCATATCGACACTCAATGGTCTTATCGAAACCTGTAAGGACGGCCAAGACGGATTCAAAACCGCAGCCGAGGGTATCGAACGATCGGAGTTAAAGACGGTCTTTTATGAGTTTTCTCAGCAGCGTTCGGAATTTACAGGCGTGCTGCAGGGACTCGTCAAGAGCCTGGGTGGCGACCCGGAATCATCGGGAACCATAGCTGCGGCTGTACATCGCGGATGGATCGACATCAAATCGCTTGTCACCGGCAAAGACGAGGAAGCCATTCTGAACGAGTGCGAAAGAGGTGAAGACTATGCCAAGGATGCATATACCGATGCCTTAAAAGGAAACTTGCCTGCAAATATCGCCGACGTTTTGCGTCAGCAGTCTCAAGCCATTTTAGCCGCCCATAACAAGATCAAAGGGCTGCGAAACGCCGAAGCCGGAGAAGCTGCGAGACCGGCGACCTTTTAATTGATCGTTATCTAAAAACAAAACAGGCTGCCGGATTTTTTAAATTGTCCTGCAGCCTATTTTCGATAATGTTCATGTTCAGGCTTGAACAAATGGACGCCGTGAACGCCGTGAACGCCGAAAGACAGCTCTAGTGTCTTAAAAACGATTCAACCTTTTTACAAGGGCGCTAGGTTCCGATCGCTCCGAGTCCGGCAGATGCGTTTTCGTCGATATTTGGATGCTCGGAGTTGATACGTATGCAGGCTGAAAAGTGACGCGGTTTGATCTCGATGAGCTGTGGTACCTGGACGGAGCAGGCGTCGATCGCATACGAACAGCGTGTATGAAAATGGCAGCCTGATGGTGGATTGATCGGTGAGGGAACATCACCGGTGAGGATGATACGCTCGCGTTTAGCCTCGATCTCCGGATCGGGAACCGGAACGGCAGAAATGAGAGCCTTGGTGTAAGGCATCAGCGGATCGCGGTAAATTTCC
>JBKJRA010000026.1:0-4560 GCA_046594975.1 Pyrinomonadaceae bacterium
AATTCAAGCTGTCGCACGTGAATTTTTCACAACAGTAAACGTTGCGTTTGCCGCGCTGGGCGACCTCAAAGATCTCCTTATAGACCGGGAAAGACTAAGGATAATATAGTCTCCGAGGTATCGATGTAATTCCCTATTGTTTCGACAGATATTCCGCATCTGCCGCTTCGCGAGCCAAGGCATTTGCTCCTGTTGTCTTAGCGTTGATCGAAGTTTTTAGGCTTTCAAATCCAAGCAAACCCGTGACGACAAGCTCCTGTCCCGTGACCTTGCCGAAATATTCACCGTCAGCGGGGTCAGCATACTTTGGTATTCGCATAATTAACGCAAAGGGCTTTCCGTTTGCCAGCCTCCATTCGAGCTTTGACTTTTCCCATTTGAAATCAAGATTTGCCATGGAAATAGGAAAGTTACCGTCCTTGCCCTTTTGCTCGGCAACGATCTGTGTCGCCGCAGCCGAATAATAAATACGCACTTGATATCCGCCCGGGCCTTTGCAGATCGAGTATCCGTCTGAGCCGTTTGAACCGTCATAGGACTTACAAGATGTTTTCAGGCTGGTGTAAACAGACGTGAATTTTGGGGTTTTGACCTGTGCACTGATCGATACAGCAAATATAGCGATCGCGAGAGACGCGAATAGAAAAATTCGTAATTTCATTTTACCCTCCGGATTTTTTCTTAAGCATATGTAATCGGGTCGTCGATGCCAACTGCCGCAAACCCTCGCAGACGTAACGCACACGAATCGCATGTCCCGCAGGCGAGGTCTTCGCTGCGATAGCACGACCACGTTAGGTGCAGCGGGGCATCGAGGTCGATCCCCTTTTTAACGATCTCGGCCTTTGATAATTCTATGATAGGCGTCCGAATCTCGATATGCGTATCGGGCTTTGTTCCTGAGTTGATCGTCTGCTGAAATGCCTCGTAAAACTCAGGCCGGCAATCAGGATAGCCGCTCGAATCTTCAGCAACCGCACCGATATAGATCGCAGACGCACCGACCACCTCAGCCCAACTCGTCGCAATCGCAAGCATATTCGCATTGCGAAACGGTACGTAGCTCGTCGGTATCTTCGTCGATGTCAGGTCAGCTTCGCTAACGGCAATATTCAAATCCGTTAACGAAGAGCCACCCATTTTTGCAAGATGCTCGATAGAGATATCAAGCCGCTTTTCGACGCCGTAATGATCTGCAACGTCGTTAAAAGCCCGTCGCTCACGAGCCTCCGTCCGCTGGCCATAAGAGATGTGTAGAAAAGCAAGCTCCGTATTGTCGCGGACCGCTACGGCCGCTGTAACGCACGAGTCCATTCCACCTGAAACTAGAACTATTGCCGACATTGTCTATTTCCCTAAACCATCCTGCAATATCTGTGACAGCTTCCAGATCATTAACAGCCCAGGATTGTCTTCGTCGTAAGCGACGACTCGCATGTCGTCAAGGGTGATCGCCATTGCGATGCGGCCGCGTCGCGTGTAGATAATGCCGACGTCGCTGCGGAGACGGTCGAGGGCTCCGGATTTTGACGCAGACGGAATCGTGTCTGGCAGAGCACGGCCAATCCCTTCTTTGTACTGCTGCCGCTTGAGAATATTTATCATTTCGGCGGAGGCATCTTTTGAGACGAGCGAGCCGCGTTCCATCATCTCTATCAGTTTGACCATTTCACGCGGCGTCGACCGCCCGAGACCAAAGAGCTTATTCTGGGCATCGAGACCAGCTTTCGAATCACCGTCGCCATTGATCTTTCTCATTGATTTGATGCCCGGCAAGCCAAGGCTGTCCATGAGATCATTTACATTGTCAGCTCCGACCTTATCAATAACCAGATTTGTACCCGTATTGTCGGAGACAACGATCATAAAATTAAGTGCAGATTTGAGGTCGATCTTTGTATTGTCCGATAGCTCCGACAACACACCGGAACCGCCGACTTTTTTCTCTTGGGAAAGAACGATCTCGTCGGTCCATTTAAGCTTTCCCTGCTCGACCTGCCTGAAAGTTTCAGCCATGATCGCGAGTTTTATCGTGCTGGCGGTGCGAGTAGGTTCATCCGGCCGCAATCCATATTCTTTTCCTGTGTCTAGATTTTTTGCATAGATCCACGCCTTGCCTTCGAAACCCACAAGGGTGGACTGTATGCGGTCATCGAGCGTAATTGCAATAGGCGTTGCCGCAGGTTTCGAATTCTGACCAAAAACGATGGCCGAACTAAACAATAGAATAATGGCTATCTGTAGATTCAGTTTCATAATCAGATTCCTCCGCTTTAGACGCCGCGAGCGTCAGGGCCCCAGATATATTTATGCAATTGCAGATTTAACCGGACTTTCAGGCCGCTTTGAGCAATGACTTCGGCGATCTCGGCAAGGTTTTCGATGCCGTGGACCGGTGAGATCAATATCTCTTTCGTGCGGGTCACAAGATTGTATTTTGCGATCATCTCTTTTGCAAACTCCCAATCGGCCATATTTGCGATCACAAATTTCACCTCGTCTTTGTCGGCACGCAGACGCTTCAGATTGGGCCAGTGGTTACGCTCGGCTTCACCGGATGCAGGACATTTTACGTCGAGGATTATCTTTGCTCGCGGATCAACATTTTCGGTAGAAACAAAACCGCCGGTCTCTATTAGGATTTCGTAACCGCGCTCGCAAAGCTCTGTGAAAAATGGAAAAACGTTTTTTTGAGCAAGCGGTTCGCCGCCGGTGACCTCGACGAGATTGCAGTCATATTCTTCGAGTTTGGCGAATATATCTTCGAATGAGATGTGCTCGCCGCCGGTGAATGTGTATTCGCTGTCGCACCAGACGCATCGCATCGGACAGCCCGTCAGACGCACGAACGCACAAGGCCGGCCGGCGTGCGACGATTCGCCCTGGATCGAAAGAAATATCTCGGTGATGCGAAGGTCCATAAGATATTAGCCACGAATGAACACGAATGGCACGAATAATAGTTCATTATTCCTGAGATGTTTGGGTTTATCAACAATCTTCAGAATCGTATGCTCTTTAATTCGTGTTATTCGTGTAATTCGTGGCTAAAAAATTCCAAACCAATTGTATGCGTTCATCACCTCGCCTATGCCGAATGACGCGAGGTTTGCCAATACAATTGCTATCAGGCATCGGATCCAGTCTGCGGTTCCGAGTAGATCTTTATTACGAAATGCGAGCCAAAACAATGCACATTCGGCGACCGGAGCGAATGTCTCCGCTACAAACAAATACAACGCCCGCGATTGCCCAAAAAATATCGCTGGCAGCACGAGGATCACTATTGGATATGTGCACGCGGTCAACCACGCCCCGCACCAGAGCTTTTGTTTAAGCGAAACTTTTGGCGAGAGCCCGACAAGCAAAACCGGCGTCTCGATCAAGATCGTAAATAGATACCCAATAGGCAAAAACCGCCACAGATCGCTAAGCGGCAGGCTCTGGGTTTGAACAAAATCTACTTCGTCGAAAAGAAACATAAGACTTTAGCCGCGGATTAACGCGGAAAACGCAGATAGGAGAACTAAATTCAAATGAGCGTCATCTGAGATCATCCGAGGCGAAATCTCCTATAACATTTTAATTAAGAACGGAAACTCCGCCATTACGTGTGCTATCGCAAATGCAAAATACACATCTCGCGTTGTCGTGTAATCGATCGCAAATCCGCCCCACAGTGCCACGACTATCGCGAGACTGACGATCAAAGCTACACCGATAAGCTTTGGAAAACCTTTGGCATTAGCAAACAAAGGGATTTCCATGAGTTTCCAGGGAATCGCTCGACGGTCGATCAGCGGTATCATCACGATCCAGACGGCGTAGTGTATCGATTCGAGAAATACGTGTGTCGCGACGAGAAAATGGCTCGAAATACCCGGCAATATCTGGCTGCCTGCGTGCTGCGTGATTCGCCAAAAGAGGTTTGTTTCTTCGGACAGATTCGGCTGCCTGGCGAACGCAACCCACAATCCCAATACGAATACCGGTATCGACGCAAGTGCATAGTGATATGCTCGCAGCCATTCTGGCTTAGTGCGTCTGATCTGCCGCTCCAAAAACCACATCGCGATAAATGGATGGATGTAAACGAGCGACAGGCTCCAGTATTGCGGCACGACCCACGCCAAAGCGGCAAGTAAAAATGCTACGGGAAACGCCCACGCCCAGTCACTTATCGGACGCTGTTTGCCACGAAGATAAAACAGCAGACCGAGCCACAGAACAAAAGCTGTGTTCCACATCGCCGAAAACATTGCCCAGCTATCGAGGCTCCAAAGCCAGTTGCCGCTTGCGAAATACAGGGTCAAATACGCTGACGCAAGAACGATAACACCGCCGATCCCAACCGTGTAAAAGAGCCGCGATCTGCCCCACCGCAAAGGCATCCTCGCGGCGAAGTAGCGAAACTCCATAAAATTATGGACGCCCGCAAACAGAAAGATCGTCGCTATAGATGCCTGGAGCGGAAAACTGCCGATCAGCACTGCCGCTATCGCGCACGACGCCACGAACGCCATTAAAAAATAATGGGCATTCGTGACCTCAATTCGTGCG
>JBKJRA010000238.1:0-3334 GCA_046594975.1 Pyrinomonadaceae bacterium
CCACTGCGAGCCGCCGGTGTCTTTTCCTGACAGCGCCATTCCGACGGCACCGCGATTATACGGCAGCATATTAACCTCGCAGCGGATCGACCATCCCGGGCCGCCGTTGCCGTCACCGCGAGGATCGCCGTCCTGCATCACAAAATTGGCGACAACGCGATGGACCTCGAGGCCGTTAAAATACCCGCTGCGTGCAAGCTTGACCCAGTTATCGACCGTCAAAGGAGCTTCCTCAGGGTTGAAAACGATGGTGAATGTCCCCTTTTCAGTAGCCAGCACAGCCTTGACCGAGCCGTTTTTCCGGGACAAAGCTCGCCGATAATCGAGGTCGGTATTCAGGATAACGCCGAGCTTTGAGCCGGTGCCGGAATATGCCAGCACTTGATCCAGTTTATTCTCAAGTGCCTTAGCAAGTAGCGGCTGAACCAGATCAACATCTTTTAATGCATCATCTTTCAACATCTCAAACGCCTTTTTTCGGACAAGATAGTCGCGGGATGCACTTGCGACCGCCACCGCCGAAAGTGATTTTCTTTTATCGAGCTTGGACAGAGCGTCAAGTATCGCGAGCGACGCATCGTCAGACTGTTTATCTTTAATAAAGGCAGCGTCCCAGGCAATATTCAGAGCGTCCAGATTTTCCTGAGATACGGGCAAGTCAGCAATAGCACCGGCGGCAGCGGCACGGATATAAACGTCAGCATTCAACAATTGGCCGCGCAATATCTCACCCAGATTGTCGGGTTTTAAGCTCGCGATGGCACCTGTCAGATCTGGCATAGATTTCAGCATTTTGGCCTGATCGGCAGGTTTGACGCCGGTTGTCATGCCCGCGACAAACTTTGTAAGTAGTTCGCCCGCCTTAGCGTTCATCGCCGCGTCCTTGAGCGAAGCGATCTCCGCAAGTCCTTGTCCGTAAGCAGACGCGGCATGAAAATCGGTGTATTCCACCTCGAGCGGCGGCTGGGATGCGAGATAAGCCTTTGGGGCAACCCGAGCAAATGCGATCTCGGTTTCGGATGATTTATATTTGTCAGCGGCGCGTAATCTGGTCAAAAAATCTATTGCGGACACATTTTCGGTGTTTGCCAGCAGACGCCCGACGACTGTCGCTATCTCTAGCAGCTCGCTTTTCGGCAGCGGAACTTCGATGGGTTTCAGAACGCCTATCTTTTGTCCGGGCTTTATAGGTGCCGGATCGCCGTGCATCGGGATCAGGAGATGATTGCCGCGTTCAATGAGTTTATCGGCGGCTTTGGCATCTTTCAGACTGCCCAAAGACCGGATTGCCGAGACTCTGACGCGGCTGTCCGGGTCGTCCATCGCGGCTCTCATCAAAAGGTCATACGAGTCTTTATCTTCGGCTCCGCCCAGCACCCTCGCCGCGTTTGCCCGGACGATGGCATCCGCGTGATCCGCAAGCAGTTTTCGCAACTCCGGGCCAGCTGATTTTGCTCTGAGACGCGCGAGCGTGTTTAAAGCTGTCGCGACGACATTCGGGTCGTCTGAGGCGAGAAAGGGTTTGACGGCTTTTTCTCCATCCGCGGGTTTCGCTCGCAGAATAGCTGTAAGAGCACTTCGCAGCACATCCGGATATTTTTTTACAGCATCTCCCTCGAATTTCAATCCCTCTACGATCACCTCACCAAGCTCTTTTGCCACCGGATCTTTAGCATTTGCAGCGGCTATCTTCCCGGCGGCCTCGAATGCACGCGACAATAGATCGTGGTCCCTGAGGACATAGCCCGACTCAGCCTTGATCACGGTGATCACGCTGTCCGCACCTTTCACCGATTCGATCTCGCCAAGCGCGAAAACGGCCATTGACCACACGGCACCCGTATTCTTGCGGTCCATCAGCATGTCTGCCAGCACCGGTATCGCCTTTTCATCTCCGATCCGTCCGGCAGCAAGAGCTGCTCTCGCCCGAACATCGGCATTTGGCGACTTCATCAAATTTTCAAGCACCGCATCAAAACGCCGTGCGTCTTCGGCTTTGAGAATCTGGACGCCTGTTGCGAGCGGTATCTGAGCGATACAGGGTAATATTGATAACAGAAAAATGACTGTCAATTGGATGTGTTTCATTTGTAATATTACTGAATTGATAATTGTTAGATTCGACTAGCCACTACCGCAGTGGTTCTGTCACTTCAACTATTTCATAGCTGGTCGTGATCTCGGCGGTTGGTTTGACCGTCGCGGCTACGGAGCAATATGTCGTGTCGGACAGGTTGATCGCGTCGGCGAGGGCTTTTTCTGATACACCGTTACCGCGCACGATATGGTGTATACGAAACTTGATAAATTTACGCGGATGTTCCTCAGCCCGTTCACCGGTTATTTCTACATTGTAATCGGTCACGTCCTGCCGTTTTTTCTTTAAGATAGAAATGACGTCTACCGCCGTGCAGCCGGCCACAGACACCATGAGCATTTCCATCGGGGTCGGAGCCGAATGCCTATCTCCTTTGGTATCCATAACTTGGGCGTATCCATTAGGGGTTGTGCCGATAAATAGTTCGTCGCCCGCATATCTTATAGTTGCTTTGTTAGTATTGCTTGACATAATAATTTACCTCTCTACAAGCGCGATTTTAGCACAGTCCGACGGCCGATAACCGTATTAGAAACAACCATTGGCACGAAAAATGCTTCATAAATTGTAGGGCGGTTTTGCTCGTCATTTGATACGGTTTAGGATGGCAATTATGAACAGATCTCGAAATATATTTACGGCTGTCGCGATGATCGCGATGTTTGTTTTGGGTACGGCGGGGCTTGTCTCGGCGCAAAGGCGTAACGATCGCGATGTGCGCGATGCGGTCCGCAGTTTGAGCTCGAAACTTGACGATTTTGAATACAATCTGCGTTACCAGATGCAGAGCGGTTCGGCGAATAATGGCCAGGTTTCAGACATTTCGGACGAGATCCGCAATATGCGCGACGACGTGCGGCATTTTCAGGACAATTTTGACCGCAAACGCGAAAACCGCGACGACGTCAATGCGATCGTTGATACGGCACGCCGAATCGACCAATTTCTACAAGCCAATCAGCAAAACCGCCGCGTCGGTGACGACTGGGCCGAGGTCCGTAAACAGCTCGACCGTTTGGGTGCAAATTATGGTGTTACCAATAACTGGAGTGACGCCGGTAATTCGTCACAGCCAACATATAACAACCCGACCTACCAAAATAATACCGTCAGTGTCGGGCTTTCGGGCACCTACGACATCGACCGTTCAAAGAGCGAAAGCGTCGACGATGTTCTATCGGGCATTAATCTCGGCAACGAGCAAAAACAAGATCTAAGAGACAAGCTTGATTCGCC
>JBKJRA010000249.1:0-3502 GCA_046594975.1 Pyrinomonadaceae bacterium
CTTTCTCCTTTAAATTCATATCCGGCAGCATTGCCAGTTTTGCGTATGCTTTACCAAGCTCATCTTGCAGTGGGCGATTATCGATGGCATCATCGGCGAGGGAATCGAGCTGCTCGGTTGCCCGCCTGAGGATCAACTGCCGGGCTGGCAGGCTGCCAGGCAGATCCTGGATGGCTCCATGTATCTCGGTTAAAAATAAGTCCGATAGGTTTCGTAGGCTCTCAAATCGATTGTCGGCTAACTGCCTCTGGTAATGAGCTTCGTTCGCCTTTCTGATCGTCGCGATCACGCCGCCCGCAAGACTTAACGTCAGCAGTCCGGCAAACGCGACCCTGAGCCGATTTCGTTTTAAAAACTTCTGGGTCCGATATCCGACGGAATCTCGCCGAGCTGAGACCGGCAAGTCGTCGATGTAGCGCTGAATGTCGTTTGAGAAACTCTCAGCCGAGCCATAGCGGCGCGCCACATCAACGTGCAGAGCCATCGCCAGAATGTTTTGAAGATCACCACGCTGCTTTCGTTTTTCAGGGTTGTGGGCCGCCGGATCGTTATTTGAAGTCCCTACGACGCTGTGGCCTTTACCATTCGCCAGCAACTCTCCGAGTATCTTTCCCAGGCTGTAAACATCGCTCGCGGTACCGACAATTTCACCTGAGGCCTGTTCCGGCGAGGCATAGGCCGGCGTTAGAGCCCTCTGTTGGGTTCGCGTTTCGCGCGCGTCGGTTGCGTCGAGTAGTTTTGCGATCCCGAAATCAAGGAGTTTGGGGTCACCCTCGGCAGTAACTAAAATATTAGACGGCTTGAGGTCACGGTGGACGATCAGCTTTTCGTGAGCAAACGAAATCGCCGAGCAGACCTTGCGGAAAAGTGCGAGTATTTCGGCTTCCTTCAAATCGCTGCAAAATTCGTTTATTGGCACCCCTTCGACATATTCCATTACAAAATATGGCAGTTCGTCAGTGGTGGTGCCGCCGTCTAACAAATTAGCAATGAATGGGTGATTAAGGCTGGCCAGGATCTCTCTCTCACGAAAAAATCTCTCGACTATAGCGTCGGAGTCCATACCGCGTTTAATGATCTTTATCGCGACTTGCTGATGAAAAGTTTCGCGCTTAGCCAAAAGCACGATGCCCATGCCGCCTCGTCCGATCTCGCGGACGATGCGGTATTGACCTATCAACTCCCCGATCAGCCTTTCGCTTGCGGTCCTCTGATATGAATCCTGGATCACACTCGCGGCTGATAGATCCTCAAGAAATGAACCTGCATCGGCTCGTGCCTGCAGCAAGGACTCGACCTCCTGCCTAGTCTGTTCGCTTTTGCAATTTTCGTCGAGAAATGAGGATCGAAGATCCGTTGGCAGATCGAGAGCCGATGAAAAGAGATCTTTGATATCTTCGAGATTATCTCGTGGTAGCGGCGGCGTCATAATTCTGCTCATTAGGAAAATAGAGCGTGCTGGACACAATTAACGCGAATATGCGGAATTATATCTTCGGGTATTATGCGTTAAATCCTTACACTTATGTTAGTTACTTTTTTAGATCGCGATAAAGCCACGCTTTTGCCATCTCCCATTCGCGTTTGACCGTTGCACTCGAGATGTTCATGATCTGAGCGACTTCGTCTATAGTCAAACCGCCAAAAAATCTTAGTTCGACGATCTCTGCAGCCCTGAGGTCTATCGCGGCTAATCTCTCCATTGATTCGTCGAGGGATATTATCTCTACACCCTGGGTCTGAAAAAAGCTAACTGCGTCGTCGAGAGCCACCAACGTTTGCCCGCCGCCGCGTTTTTGGGCATTGTGCGCGATGGCGTGGCTGACAAGTATCTGCCGCATCGATCGCGCCGCTATCCCGAAAAAATGCGCCCGATTTTCCCACGAAATGCCGTCGAAATCTCCAACGAGCCGCAGATATGCCTCGTGAACGAGCGCAGTTGGCTGCAAAGTGTGATCTGAGCGCAGCTCGCCCCGGAATATCGCTGCGGCCAAAACGCGCAGTTCATCATAGACAAGCGGAAAGAGCTTTTCTAGGGATTGCTTATCGCCCTGCTGCAACAGCTGTGTAATTTCGCCTGTCTGTCCCATTAAAAATCAATGAACAGTTGAAATTTTATATGTTCTGTCAGTATTTGTCGAAAAATATGAGCTAATTCGCGCTTCGAATTTGCATTAGTTTATAAGAAGCAGTTATCTCTCAGTGAAATCAGTCGTGTATGGCCATTAACATTAGGCCGTTTGCTCGCCCGAAATCCCGAGAACATTTTATAAAGCAGTACCAAAAGAGGAAAAAGAATATGTCTGTTGCCAAAAGATTTCTTAGTTTTGTTACGATCCGCGTGTTTTTAAGCGCCGTTGTTTGCGGTCTGTTTTTCACGATGGCATCATCCGGTGCAAGAGCCGCTGTCTTTACGCCTTTTGCGGGCCTGAAAGCCGCGGTAGCGACTGCCGCACCGTTTTCCTTTATTGACTCGGCTGTGTCCTTTTTCGGGCCAGCTTCAGACGCCGGGGCTTTGATCAGTATGAGACCTCTCCGGCCCATGGGGACAGATGAAAATACGCCTCGCGCATTCTCTTCATTTTTGAATTCCTGCACCTCGGCAGGCTCCGGAGCTTGGAATAGCCCCGCGACCTGGGTGAATTGCGGTGGTACTTTTCCGGGATCAGCCGATAGCGCGACTATACTTAACGGACATACCGTGACGGTCGGTGCCAATCAGAACATACTAAATCTAACCATCAACGCCGGCGGCATTCTAACGATCAGCAACTCCTTTTCACTTACGTCGGTGGCAGGGGCCTTCCTGAACCAAGGCACGATCAACGGTACCGGAACGCTGCGAACGCAAGGAACGAGTTCAATAGATCAGCAAGGTACCTTTAGTGTACCCCTAGATGTGAACACCGGGACGACAACTGTTACAAACCAACAGTCATTTACCTTTATATTTGGCGCGGATATCACGGTCGATAATGGGGCAAGCTTAAATGTCGATAACAGCAGGACGTTGCGAGCTAGCGGTAACGTCACTGTCAACCCGGGAGGAACCATTACGGGAACCGTCAACAGCCCCTCTTTCGAGATGGACGGCCTTAATCTCATCAACAATGGCACTATTTCTGTCGCGTTCCTCGAATTCAAACGGGGCGGTAATCAAACGCTCAGCGGCACAGGGAGCATCACCGCTGCGATGCTTATCAATTGTCAAGCCCAGGGCATTCCCAGCATTGTCGACATGACCAGCGACCATCAGTTGAGCTCTATCACTATCAGTTCATGCGGCGGCGGTCCCAACGTATTTAATATTACTAATCGAACGCTCCAACTCTCAGGAGCAGGTCAGGCTTTGACTAACAACGGCACGTTTACCACGACGGGCAGCACGATAGTTTACAACGGCACTGTCGCTCAGTCCGCAAGCACCATCAACAACGACTGGAGCTACCCAAATCTGACGATCAATAACCCGGCGGGCGTCTCGCTGGGTACCGTGGAAACG
>JBKJRA010000028.1:0-3603 GCA_046594975.1 Pyrinomonadaceae bacterium
GGGTTACAGCTGGTATAAAATTGCATATGGCAAAGTTGCCGGTATATCTTCGCAACCGCCTGATGTGGAATATATCCCGATGCGCGACGGACTCGCTGTGCAGCCAAGCGACGAACAGTGGAAAGCCCGCGCCGGAGGTGTAGAGATACGCACGTCCGCGGACGGGTTATTTAAGGTTATTCGCGGAAATCTGACCAAGCTGAAAACCGGCGATTATCGCGACGCTGTGGTAACGCCGAGCGGCCGTTGGGTAATTGTCCGAAAGACCGATAACGAGATCGGCGGGCAAATCGTGCGAGTCGATCTAACGACAGGAAAGGAATTTAGAGTCGAAATCGAAGGCTACGGCGAGCGCAAGCCGCTGGCGTTTATTCCTACGCTAAACAAGTTGCTCGTCATTCGGGATGATTATGCGAACGGCGAATATGACTATTACCCCGGTGCCCAAGACGAAGATCTCGCCCCGACTGACGCGGACCCGGAAGGAATGATTCTGGTCGATCCGGCGACAGGTGCCGTGCAGCCGATAGCAGGAGAGTTTCGCCCGCTGGCGCAGCAGACGTTTCGCCCGCTGCAAAAGACCGCTAAGCCCAATGAATACTGGGCTGCGATCATCGACCAAGAAAAGAGTGCGACCGAGATAGGCATCTACGACACCAAGACGTTTGGATTCAAAAAACTGCTGCGTGTGCCCAAGATCAAATTTAACAGTATGCAGATGTGGGTCGATGAACCCGCGAAAAAGGTCTATTTCGTTTATCGCGGACATCTGCTCTCGCTGCCGCTGCCCTGATATTTGGCTGTAGGGCTTGCTTTGAGAGAGCAAATAAGGTTTAATCATTGCTTGCTCTAAGGAGCGAAATTTTAGCCGAGAGGAGGTGAGCAAATAAAATGGCATACATATCAGTAAATAATAACGAATCGATCGAATCCGCATTACGTAGATTCAAACGAAAGGTTATCAGCGAAGAGATCATCAAAGATCTGAAAAAACACGCTCACTTTATCCCGCCCGGCCAAAAGGCAAAGCTCAAATCTGTAAACGCCCGCAAGCGTAACCGCAGACGTTTTCGTCAGCAGCGTCCGATGAACGGCGGTACCGGCACAGGTCCGGGAGCATCACGTCCGCCGATGGGACAGAACCGATAACTCAAGTGAAAAAGTTAAAAGGTGGAAAAGTGAAAAAGTGTTGTAGCTTTTAACTTTTCCACTTTTTCACTTTTAAACATTTCCCCTTTTAAGATGGCAACTGAAAGACCCCGAATTTTATTGACGAACGACGACGGTTATCACGCCGATGGCATATTGACTCTCGAAGCCGGGCTGCGTGAGATCGGCGATGTGTATGTCGTTGCACCGCAGACCGAGATGAGCGGGGCTTCGCACAGCCTGACGCTATCGCGGCCTTTGCGGATAAGACAGCTCGACGAACGCCACTGGACGGTTGACGGAACCCCGACGGATTGCGTGACGCTGGCATTAAATCAGATCCTGCCGCCGGAACTGCGTCCTGATATCTGCTGCTCCGGCATCAATCACGGTGCTAATCTGGGCGACGATGCGACATATTCGGGCACTGTCGCAGGTGCTCTTGAGGCAACGATCTTGGGCGTTCCGGGATTGGCGTTCAGCCTCGTTGCGTATCGCGATCAGGATTTTGCCGAATCTGCGAGAGTCGCGGTCGAAATCACGCGAAAAGCTCTCGCCGAAGGCCTGCCGGTCTGGACATTGCTCAATGTAAATGTTCCAAAGGGCGTTGCTAAGGGCATTCGGATCACAAAACAAGGTTTTAAAAGCGCACGTCCTATCATTTCGGAGCACATCGACCCGCGCGGCAAGCTTTATTACTGGATCGGCGAGCTTCGCGAAGGATTTAGGGCCGAGGGCGGCACTGATTTCGAAGCGATCGATGCAGGCTATGTTTCGGTCACGCCGATGCGTAGCGATCTGACCAGCCACAGCGGGCTTGAAAAATTGCAAAGCTGGAACACGCCTTAACGACAAAATACAAAAACGGCTATAATCTTCGTACTGTGTATCACCAAGTTTATCTATGAAACGATGCCCTGAATGTGGAAGAGATTATAACGACGATTCGATGAGCTTTTGTCTCGATGACGGCTCCGAATTGCTCTTCGGCCCGGCGTCGATGAATGAGCCGGCGACGGCTGTGTTTGGAGTCCCGGCTTTAGGCGGCTCCGGGTCAGAACCGGGAGCGGTAGCGACTGGGTTCTTGCCAGGTGACGAACCCGCGACCGCGATCCTGCACACGACAGATGCTATTGGCGACGCTCCGACGCGAACTTTTGGCTCCGGAACAACTGCGAGTGAGACAGCTTTGTTTCCGGTTGCCAAACCGGCCTCTGGCACGATTTCGCGTAAAAAGTCGCTCATTGCTGGCTTATTGGGTATTGTCCTGGTCACAGCACTGGGCATCGGCAGTTACCTATATTACGGACGCGGTTCGGCTAAACAGATCGAGTCTATCGCCGTGATGCCATTTGTTAATGAAAGCGGTAATGCCGATGTCGAGTACCTCTCGGACGGAATGACCGATACGCTCATCAGCAGTTTGTCGCAATTGCCGAACCTGAGTGTGAAAGGGCGTTCGTCCGTGTTTCGTTACAAAGGCCGCGATCTGGATGTAAAAACGTTGGGTAAGGAGTTGGGAGTTCAAGCTGTCCTGTATGGACGGGTGATCCAGCGGGGCGAGCAGCTCACTCTAAGTCTTGAGCTGCTTGACGCGGCGACAGAGAACGTCATTTGGAGCGGTAAATACGATCGCAAACAATCTGACATCGTGACCCTGCAAAGCGAGATAGCCCGCGACGTCTCGAACAAACTCAAGACAAGGCTTTCAGGTTCGGACACGGCCAAAGTTGAAAAGGGGTACACCGCCGATCCCGAGGCTTACAAACTGTACCTGCAGGGCCGATTCTATTGGAACAAGCGCACTGCGGAGGACCTTAAAAAAAGCATCGGGTATTTCGAACAGGCGATCGCCCGCGACCCCGGTTACGCGCTGGCATATTCCGGCCTCGGGGCCGTGTACCAGGTCATTCCCAGTTACACATTGGACCCGCCTCCCGAAGTGGCCTATTCGAAAGCTCGGACGGCTTCTCTAAAAGCGTTGGAAATAGATCCGAAACTCGCGGAGCCGCATGCAACCATCGCCGTTGTACTGCACGAATTTGAATGGAATCATTCGGACGCAGAAAGTGAGTTCAAACGAGCTATTGAGCTCGATCCCAATTATCCCTCCACTCACCAGTGGTACGGCAATTTTCTGCTCGATATGGGACGATTCAAGGAGGGCATCGCGGAACTTGAGCGTGCGGTCGAACTGGACCCCCTTTCACCCATAATTAACGCGAACCTCGCGAGAGCCTTTCGGGCGGATCACCGTTACGATGATGCCATCGCCCAGTACAAGAAAACCCTCGAGATCGCTCCTAATTTCGGCATCGCCCAGTTTCATCTCGCCAACACTTATGTTCTGAAAGGGATGTACGAAGAGGTTATCGAACAATACCGCAAAAATATGCTGTCGACAGGTTTGCCCCAGGCCCAAGTGGACAAAGATATCGGAGAGCTCAAAGATGC
>JBKJRA010000219.1:0-3009 GCA_046594975.1 Pyrinomonadaceae bacterium
CAAACGCATGGGACGATATCAAATTCGGGACGACGAGTATCGAGCATTGGTACGGCATACCGGATGCGGCGATCGAATCGGGAAGGCAAAATTTTCCCGCTACATATAACTACAACAACGAGGTCGATCGTTTTCGTTACGCCGGACGGCTTTGGCGTGAGGCCGATCCGGAGAGATTGAACAAGGTGCTCGATGCGATGGTCGCGGCCGGCGTGGCTTGGGATCCGACGCTTGATATTTATGATGCTTCGCGTGACCTGCAAAGGGCGCAGACCAATCCAGCATTCGCCGATTATCTACATCCGGTTCTAGAAGAGTATTTTAAGCCAAACCCTTCGAATCACGGCTCGTATTTTATCGGTTGGACATCGACCGACGAGGCATTTTGGAAAGAGAATTACCGCATCTGGATGAAAACGCTGCTCGAATTCGAGCGTCGCGGCGGGCTGATAGGCACCGGCGATGACGCAGGATTTATCTATCAGATGTACGGCTTTGGGCTGATCCGCGAACTTGAGCTACAGCAAGAGGCCGGTTTCCAGCCGCTCAAGGTCATCCAGCACGCGACCAGCAACGGGGCAAAAATTCTCGGCAAAGAGGACACTTTGGGACGCATCCGCGTCGGCTACAAGGCCGATCTCATCGTCGTCCACGGCAATCCGCTTGAGAATTTTAAGGTGCTTTACCCGACGGGCACCGATGAGGTTCGCGATGGCAAGGTCGTTCGCGGCGGCGGCATCGAATGGACGATCAAAGACGGCATCCCGTTTCACGTTCCGACACTCGCTGCCGAGCTACGAGCGATGGTTGCGGGTGCGAGAACTTCTAGAAAACCTAGTTAGCACCTTTAGGTTTTCGAGGCTTTTAGGACGGTTTACTGGAGGTAGTGAAATGCGAATTCTATTTTTATTCTTTTCTATTTTATTAACAGCTTTCATGAGCGTGCCGGCGCAGTCCCCGTCCGATTACTCGGGCCAGTTGGCACTGGCAAATAGCGACATTGAGAAGCGACCGGGCGATGGCAGCGGATATCTGGGACGTGCTCAGGCTTACCTCAATATGAAGGAGTTTGATAAGGCAATCGCGGACTGCACTAAGGCTCTGCCACTACCCGGTTACGGAGGCACGGTTCCGCAGGGGCATATGGAGGACATGATCTTGGATACGCGGTCAGACGCCTATTATCAGAAAGGGGAATATGCAAACGCCATCAGCGATCTCAGCCGTATGATCAGTAAATATGACAATGAAAGAGTTGGGAGTCGATGGCATTGGCGACGGGCTATCTCATACTTCAACTTGGACAACTATGCGTCTGCTATAGCCGATTTCGACAAGTATGCCGCCTACCTTTCGGGCACAAAAGACACGCTCTCTAAGTATTTCTATCTTTATCGGGGACAGTCACACCTTTATCAGAAGGAATATGACGCGGCGATCAAAGACTTTACCCAGTCAATAGCTCTTGATGCCAAAATTGCTGAACCATATTTTTACCGAGGCAACGCGTTTAACGATAAAGGTGACTCAAATTCCGCCCTAGCGGACTATAACGAAGCGATCCGTCTGATGCCGAACGGCGACGGGATTTATTCTGCTCGAGCCGGTTTATACGAAGCTCGTAAAGAGTATGATCTTGCAATCGCAGACATGACTCAGGCGCTTAAAATCCAACCAACTAACTCTCCTTATTACCGCTATCGTGCATCGCTTTACGGCAAAAAAAAGGAATACGACGCACAAATAGCCGACCAGAGCCAGTTAATTAGGCTAAAGCCGGATGAGTCCGAAGGCTACATCAACCGCGCCGATGCCTATGCCAAGAAAAAAGATTTCGTAGCCGCCGAAGCAGATTACGCTCAGGCAATAAAGCTAAAACCTGTCGATGGTTATCACTCAAGAGGGCACTATTACTGGACACGAAAGCTTTACAGCGAGTCCTATAACGATTTTTCAAAGTGTGTTGAACTTGAACCGAAGAGCACAGCATATCTTTGGGACAGAGGCGGAGTCAGCGAGGCGCGCGGCGACTATCCGGCGGCAATTGCAGATTTTGACCGGGCTCTTGTCATTGACCCAATGGCTATTTTCGTCTTACGATCTCGTGCGAAAACCTATTCGCTGAAAAAGGATTTTGTTGCGGCTCTTGCCGACGCAAACAAGGCAATTGAACTCGATCCGACCCGATATGACGCGTTTCGTGTCCGTGGAAGTATCTATCGTGAAAACGGAAACTTCGACCTAGCCATTGAGGACTATCAAAAATCGGTCAGCTTGAATGATGGATCGGCTGATACCTACATCGAGCGAAGTTTGCTTTACGTCAAGATGAAGAAAATCTCCGAAGCAAAGGACGACTTAAAAAAAGCGCTCGAACTAGACCCCGATAATCATGATGCAAAGGCAGAGCTTGAAAAGCTTTCTAAGCCGGCCGCTCCGGCGCGTAAGGTCAAGCCTAAGCGATAATCCCGAATACAAGGGCTACCCGTCCAAAATAGAAAAAGCCCGGCGTGCTCTCCCCTTCACGACGGGCTTTCTCTTGAATGGCCGATAGGTTCTCGCCAACGGCCAAACTTATAAAATTTTCAATAATCGAGCACCGGCAGCACGACCTCTTTTTTCAAAACGATCTCAAATTCTTCGCCGTCGCGTATCCGCACGTCTTTGCCTTTTCGCAAAAGTGCGATTGCTGATCCAACGCCCGCTCCGGCTCCGGCTCCTATCAGAGTGCCTTTGTCGGATTTAGAAACAAGTCCGAAAACTGCTCCGAGAGCGGTGCCGCCGACGATGGTCAAGGCATTTGTCACACCCGACGGCTTTGCCTCGATCTTATTGACCAGCTCGGCCTCGATGCGTTGCCGCTGCGTGTTCACGATCCTGAGCGATTCGAAAACGACCTTTAGCGTGCCGTTCTTTCCGCCCATTCCGGCGGTCGTCACACTCGTCACGCGGCCCTCGACGACCGTTCCGACAGGCAGCACGATTGTGTCGCGTATCATCAACGGTTTG
>JBKJRA010000282.1:0-9712 GCA_046594975.1 Pyrinomonadaceae bacterium
TTTCAAATCGCGGAACTAAGGTTTATCCGAAAGGAAATGCCGACACATTCTGTGTCGATCATTGGCGATGCCGCTTTATGGCGGAAAACCAGGGCGACACGATCTCGCATCAGCAGGTGATCGATCTGCTCGGCAGGTTCAACACTGCGGGACTCGATTTTATCAAGACCGAACATCTCTATAATTTCGATGGCCAGCCCGGTTATTCGCTAGGACAGGGTCAATAAATAAATTTTGTGTTTGGCGAAAGAAAACTTTAGATCGCTAAAACACTTAAAAGAACGCGTGATCGCACCCATACTCGAGTCTGAGTAGGGTGCGATCTGCTTTGTACCCGATAATTTTGACTCCGACGTGTTCGGAACCTTCACTGGCGAGATCGGACGGGTGCTGAACCCTATCGATACCGCTCGAAAAAGTATGAGATGTACCCCGACGGAGAAGAACTCAAGGATCCAAGATACTGCGATTTTTGTAATCCATGGTTTTATGTAGACAGATCCGCAAGATAAGGTTGGGGTGAAGTTCGGCAGCACCTTGAATACAACAGATATCGGCGAAGTTTCGACTTATCTCTTTTTCGTTTACAATCAAGCAGGAAATGGCAAAGCAACCAATTGTTTCGATCATCATGGGCAGCAAATCTGACTGGCCGACCTTGGAGGTCGCCTCGCAGACGCTGTCAGACTTTGGCGTGGAGCATGAGACCAAGATCGTCTCTGCCCACCGCACGCCGGATCTGCTGTTTGAATTTGCAAAGGGTGCCGAGGAACGAGGATTAGAGGTAATCATCGCCGGGGCGGGCGGGGCGGCACATTTGCCTGGAATGTGCGCGTCGCAGACGGTGTTGCCGGTGCTCGGTGTACCCGTCGAAAGCAAAACTCTCAAAGGCCTCGACTCACTATTGTCTATCGCCCAGATGCCCGCCGGTATTCCGGTCGGCACACTCGCCATCGGCCAGCCCGGAGCGAAAAATGCTGCATTGCTCGCGATTGCGATCCTTGCAAATTCGCGACCTGAGTTGCGGCTAAAACTACATAAATTTCGCTCTAAACAAACAAAGGCCGTTATACAAACAAAACTGACAAAATAGGAACGAGCATCCGTGGTGAAAACGATCCTTCCAAATTCAACTATCGGCGTTTTCGGCAGTGGACAGCTCGGGCGGATGTTTGCCCTAGAGGCCCGTAAAATGGGCTATCGCGTCCACACATTTTCACCCGACAGCGACACGCCGACCGGACAGGTCGCCGACGTCGAGACCGTCGCTGCGTATGAAGATCTTTACGAAGTCAGGGCGTTTGCCCAGAGCGTGGATGTCGTGACGTTTGAATTTGAAAATGTGCCGTCGGCTACGGTAGATGCAGCAGCGGAATTTGTAAATGTTTTCCCTCGGGGCGAAATACTGCATATCACCCAAAACCGTCTGCGGGAAAAGACGTTTCTTTCTGAAAACGGATTTCCCGTCACGCCGTTTCGTCACGTTAAGACGATCAAAGATCTCCGCATCGCGGTCGAATCACTCGGAATGCCATGCGTGCTGAAAACCGCCGGTTTCGGATATGATGGCAAAGGCCAGAGCAAGATAATATCTGCATCGGATATCGAGATCGCGTTTGAAAATCTAGGTGGATGCGAAGCGATACTCGAGGCTTTTGTTGATTTTGAGAAGGAAGTTTCTGTCGTCTGTGCACGCGACCAAGCCGGCAATTTTGCTCACTACGGCGTGATCGAAAACGAACACAGTAACCACATTCTTGACATCTCATTCGCACCAGCGATTGTTAGCGAGCAGACATTCAAACAAGCTATTGAGATCGCACAAAGCATTGCAGAAACATTAGGTTACGTCGGCACGCTGTGCGTCGAGTTTTTTGTCGGGCGTGATGGAAACCTCATCGTAAACGAACTCGCTCCGCGTCCGCACAACTCCGGCCACCTGACGTTTGATGCCTGCGTGACCTCGCAATTTGAGCAACAGCTTCGCTCCGTGTGCGGATTGCCGCTCGGCTCGACGGAGTATTACCGACCGGCGGCGATGGCAAATTTGCTTGGCGATGTCTGGCAAAACGGCGAGCCTAACTGGGCCGCCGCTCTCGCCTCACCTGAAATAAAACTGCATCTTTATGGCAAGATGGATCCGCGAAAGGGAAGGAAAATGGGACATCTAACCGCCGTTGCAGATAGTGCGATAGATGCAGCGGAGAAAGTCCGACAAGCACGAAACCGCCTAGATCCTACGGCCTAGAGCAACGCCAGCGACCACGCCAACAAAGCCCACAAACATACTTAGGAACAGATAGAGAAACCCGGTGACAAATTCGCGGTCACGGACTAGGCCGAATATCTCCATCTCAAATGTAGAAAATGTCGTAAACGCACCCAGAAACCCAACGATCACCGCCATCCGCACATTTTCGCTCACTTCAAATTTGTCGGCGAAAACAATCATCAAAAATCCTATCAAAAACGAGCCGCTGATGTTAATCAAAAATGTCGGGAGCGGAAATTTACCTGCGGCTGTCGCAAGCGGCGAAATGTTGATGAGATAACGTGCGACGGCACCGAGCGACCCGCCGATCGCGACCGAAATGATTTTTAGTGCGGTTTCCACGCCCTGAATTATACAATGTTCCGGCTAATGAATCATTGCACCGACCGTCTCACACACGCTAAACTCAGGTTTTATGGCTGAAGAGCTTACATTATCCGGTGCGGCTGACCGCGAGACCATTTACGCGGAGATCACTCCCCAGATCGAATCTCTGATCGAGGGTGAGACCGATGTAACCGCAAATCTTGCAAACATCGCCGCTGTTCTGAAAGAAGCACTTGGTTTTTTCTGGGTCGGTTTCTACCTGAGCAAAGAAAACCAGCTCGTTCTCGGCCCGTTTCAAGGGCCGCTTGCGTGCACACGCATCAATTTTGACGCGGGCGTTTGCGGCCAAGCTTATACGGCTCGCGAGACGGTCATCGTGCCGAATGTTGATGAATTTCCGGGACACATAGCATGTGCATCCGCATCGAGGTCTGAGATCGTCTTGCCGATAAATGATAAAGACGGCTCGGTCTATGGCGTTTTGGATTTAGATAGCGACAAACTGGACGATTTTTCGCAAATCGATGCTGACGGCCTGGGCAAGATAGTAAACATCATAGAGAGTTTGATTTAAGGCGTATTTATGAATCCGGTCGAATACCCATTTTGGGTGTGGATAACATTTTTCGCGGTCGTGGTGACCGCGTTGATTGTCGATGTCGCCATTGTCAATCGCCGTTCGCACGCGCCGACGCGCAAGGAAACGCTTATCTGGAGCGTCGTCTGGGTTTCGCTCGCTCTCGCTTTTAACGGCTTTATCTTTTCTCAATTTGGTGCGTTCAAAGCCAAAGAATTCCTGACCGGCTATCTCATCGAACTCTCGCTTTCTATCGACAATTTGTTCGTATTCTTGCTGATATTCAGTTACTTTAAGGTCCCGAAAAAATTTCAGCATCGCGTGCTCTATTGGGGCATTTTTATGGCGATGGTGATGCGTCTGGTGATGATATTTGCGGGTGCGGAGCTGGTCGAGAGCTTTCACTGGATACTCTACATTTTCGGTGCGTTTCTCATTTACACGGGCGTCAAGATGTTTGGCGAGGACGAGGCTTTCGAACCCGAGGAAAGCCTGATCGTCAAAGTCACGACGAAATTCGTCCGTATTTCCAAGCACTATGACGGCGAGAATTTTTTTGTAAAGATAGACGGCAAACGCACCGGAACGCTGCTGCTGCTCGTGTTGATCGTCATAAATGTTGCCGACATCGTATTTGCGGTCGATTCGATACCGGCGATTTTCGGCATCACGACAGATAGGTTTATCGTTTACACCTCAAATATTTTTGCGATACTCGGCCTGCGGACGTTTTTCTTTCTTCTGCTCGATATGGCAGAAAAATTTCATTTTCTTAAATACGGGCTCGCTTTTGTGTTAAGTTTTATCGGGGGGAAAATGCTTTTGCCGCTCGCCGCTGAGGGTTTGGTATTATTGCTTGGTGACGGAAACAGCTCGGCTTTTGCGGCTTTGATGCAGCGGTTTCTGCATCACGAATTTGATCAGACGGTCATCAACGTGTCGCTCGGCGTCGTGGTAGGAACAATAATTATCTCGATCATTTTGTCGCTGATATTTCGCCACAAAAACGAGATCGCCGAAGCCGAATCTGAATAGCTCTACCGACGATGGACGATAACAGATACCGAAAATATTACGTCGATTGGTGGAACATCCAAAAGAGCACGATCTACTGGCTGATCGCGGTCGTTTTGCTGCTCGCGAGCCTAGCTGCAGGAGCCTGGTATGCATCTCGTAATAACTGGTTCGTCCCCACGCCCGATCAAGCTATTCCGAAAGACTCCGCACGCATCATCTCATTCGAAGGCGAGGTCCGCGTCACTCGTGCCTCGACCCGCGAGACCATTCTCGTTACAAAAGAGACGTATGTTATGGCGGGCGACACCGTCCAGACGCAGTCCGACGGACGGGCGATCATCCAGATGATCGACGGTTCGCGATACTCCGTCCGGCCAAACAGCACCATCGTCGTCAAAGACACTAACACTCTCTTTGGCGGCAAAAACGTCCGCGTCGCACTCGACGACGGCCAGTTAAATGTCCGCACCGATGAGCAGGGACAGGACGCGAAAAACATCGTCGAGGTGGCGAATTCCGAAAATCAGTTGATGCCGAATACCGACGCAAGCTTTAACGCCGACTCGGCGACTAACGGCGGCGAGATCCGCATCAGCCGCGGCGGTGTCGAAACGACCATCGGTGGTGAAAAGACGACCATCGGCGAAAACGAATTTGCATCGGTCAATGGCGGCAAACTCTCCGCACGCGAAAAACTCATGGCCGCGCCGCGACCTAACGCTCCGGCAAATTCGGGTCAAACAGTAGATTCCGGCGGCGGCGTCAATGTCACCTTTAGCTGGCAGGATGCCGAAGGCAATCCGGCAGCGAATTACTATCTGCAGATCGCTCGTTCGCCGATATTCGCTTCGGATTCGATACTGGTTGATCGCAATGGCCTACAGGCACGCGAATTCCGGCTTGCGAGCGTTTCGCCTGGCACTTATTACTGGCGGCTCAAGGGAACGGCCGCATCCGGACAGGTCACCAACTGGAGCGATGCGTGGAAATTTATGGTTGTCCGTGCCGGCGAGAATATCGGCATCGACGCGACCGAATGGAAAGTGGAGGGCGTCGGCGGCAACGTCTATCTCATCAGCGGACGCACGCGGCCGGGCATGATAGTCCGTGCGGCGGGCCGCGACACATTTGCCGGATCGGACGGAGCATTCAAACTACAGGTCAATTCGCTATCGGTCGAGTTGGCCATCGAGATCGGCGACGATCGCGGCAACCGCACAGGCTTTATCTTATCGCTCAGAAACGGAACTGTTCTTCGTCGCTACTAGCAAAAGATCTTAGACAGCAGAGACGGTTAGCAGAAAATTAACAGGATAAGCAGGATCGACAAGATATTTTGATCAACAACATCGTCTGCGGGTTTTCTTATCCTAGATATCCTAACCATCCTGTTCGAATTGCTTTATGCCCACCATTGACCTCAAATACGGCAAAACCTCGACCCCTTTTGAATACGACGAGGGGCAATTTGAAATACTCGGCAAACCTTTCGAAAAACCGCCGCTGTCAGATGCGGAGATCAACGCCAAATTAGACGCACCCATCGACTCCGCAACCCTAGAGAATATCGTCGCTCCCGGTGAGACGGTATTGATCGTCGTGCCTGATGCGACGCGTGCGACCGCAGCCGGACAGATCGTAAATCTGCTCGTCCGCCGCCTGATCGCGAACGGCACGACGCCGTTTGAAATAAGTATAATCTTTGCCACAGGCATCCACCGCAAAGTCACCGACGCGGAAAAGTCCACTATCCTTACGCCGTTCATCGCACAGCGTATCAAAACGCTTGACCACGACCCGCGTGACCTGATGCAGATAATACAGCTCGGCGAAACCTCCGGCGGCATCCCCATCGAGCTAAATCGGGCGCTCGTCGAGCACGACCACGTCATCCTGATCGGCGGTATTTCATTTCATTATTTTGCGGGATTTACCGGCGGGCGAAAGCTGATCTGTCCGGGGCTCGCGTCTTCGCGAACAGTCTCCGCGACGCACAAGCTCGCTTTCGACTGCGAAACGCTATCCCGTCGCGACGGGGTCGATACTGCCTTGCTTGATGGCAATGCCGTTAACGAGGCTTTTATGGAGGCGGTGAAGAAGATCAACCCCGCTTTCGCTATCAGCACCGTCGTCAATGACCACGGCAACGCCGTCGATATGTATTGCGGCAACTGGCGAACATCGCACCGTACCGCGTGCGACGCCTACGCCATTGAGCACACCGTACATATTGCCGACAAACGTGATCTGGTAATCGTCAGCTGCGGCGGTTTTCCGCACGACATAAATATGATCCAGGCCCACAAAGCCCTCGACGCGGCTTCGCGTGCCTGCACCGATGGAGGGACGATCATTTTGCTTGCGGAGTGCGGCGACGGGCTCGGGCGAGATGATTTTCTCAATTGGTTTGAGGCAGAAAATAGCCGTGTATTGGCTGCTAACCTGTGTGAAAAATATCAGGTCAACGGCCAAACGGCGTGGAGCCTCCTCACAAAAGCCGAGCGTTTCGACATCCGAATTGTCACAACCCTCGACGACGCCCAAACCCAAAAAATGCGCCTCATTCCGTTATCCACTATCAACTCTCAGTTCTCAGTTCTCAGTTCTCAGTTATCGGGCTACATCATTCCCAACGGCGCAAAATTTAACATCACCATCTGACCGCATTTTTCCCTTCAAATAAAAAGGTATTCTCAGGTCTCAGTGAGTAATGGCGATCACCAACTTTTTGATCTTGCTCTTTGCGCTTTCCTTTGGCGGGCTGGTCACGAAACGTCCGCGAGTCCGGTCAATGTTGGCAAATATGGGCGATTCGCCGGTGGTCAGTTGCCGCACGACACGCCAGTCCGACATCAGATCCTGTAAGCTGCAACGGTTCTTTTCGTCGGCATTGAGGTCAGCGTTAAGTCTGGCCAGCGTAAGCTTAAGGGCGAGTTCTTTGTCGGAACCCGGAGCGAGAAGATTGTAGCGTGTAATCCCTAAAATGCGCTCGCCGCCATAATACCGGACTTTCAGTACCAGCAGACCGTTCTCATCAAGAGCAGGTTCACTCTGCAATTCGAGGTCACGAAAAAATGTCTCCACCTCTTTCGCGTCTTTAAATAGCCCTTTCTCAACCGCGTTATTAAGGATAGGGACAAATGCGGCACGATAGGCATTCCACGTCTGCTGGTCGCCTAGGACTGCGTTCGTTTCTTGTCGTATCCTATCTTTGACGCTAGTAACAGGATCGCGGTCAACGAAGTTCATTATTCTGAGGTCATTCCTAAACTCCTTCTGTCGCCGGAGCCGTGCAACCTCGGCATTGGGGTACTTGGCATACGATTTGTGAATATCAAAACGTCCGGTTAACAGATACGTCGCGGCGAATATCGCGGCGACAGGAGGGTCAAAGATCAGCGCCGGGATCAGGTACTTTTTCGACCTCACGGCCATTTCTGAAAAGTTTCGGTTGTCAGAGCTGCGCCAGATCGGGCCCGGTATCTGCGAAAACCGACTCATGTACATCAAACGGGACGGACTCTTCTCCGCGTACTTTAATAGGGAGCGCATATCGGATTTAGGCGTCGTTATGCCGAAATCATTAAGCCAGTCGCGATGGACAGCACCCGGAAAATACTTGTTTATCGTCTTACGTGCGAAATCCGCGCAGTTATTCGTAAACACGCTGAAATTTCCCTGATTCGGCTCGCTGCTGAATTGGCGAAGAAAAACAGCGTCCTCCTCAGCTGACGTTTGGACAGTGATACCGTAAACATCCCGGTTGAACGCCGCCGTCAGCATCAATCGCCACCCACCGGCAGGTACCGTTCCGTCAGGAGATCTCGGGACGATGCCATTCATGTGGTCTCGCCTATAGGCTTCTCGCAGAAAGTCCCGCACCTTGCCGTTAGCATAGATAGGTACGTTCTTCATTTTGGTTACACCGTATAGATAAGCCGTGAGCGGCACGGCCATCCATTTGTAGGTCGTACCGTTGACAAAATGAGGGTAGCTGCTGATCACGACTCCCTCTTCACCAACCCCGCAGGGCCGCAGGTGTATGGCATCATCCGAACAGATATTAGACAGATAGACTGCCGCGTGCCCGCCGCCTGTAAATTCTCCGGAAACCCCAATGGATTCTAGTACCAGAAGTGATACATCTGCCCGCGCCGCGACCGGTGCCATAATCATTGTAAAAACCAGGATCAAAAACCAATTTTTCTTCATACTTCCTTCCTCAGAGTGAGATTCGATATTAGTATTGCGGCGGGTTCTTGACTGTGCGCATCCATACAAAACTGAGAAAAATGACACGATTCGATATCCGTGTAAAAAGGGTTGAAAATCTCATCGCTGCCAATGTCAAAACTGCATGCAGCGAAAGACCTTGACAGGGATCCAACCGTCCTACTTTTCGTGTACATAATTTTTATTGATTATTACGGACTGTAACCTATCCCACAGACTTGATTGCGTAGGCCGTGCACAATTAGGCGATATGAAAAGCGGCGAGCTAAAAAAAGCCGATCAAGAGCCGGAGAACCTGCCGGATTTGCTCGTAAAAATGGCAGACGGACTGGCCGAGCTTTTTGATCTCAAGCTAACGCTTTTAAGGGTCGAGCTTAAGGAAGAGGTTGTCGCTTACCTTCGCGGTAGTGTCATGATCCTGATCGGCGGCATCCTAGCGGCAGTCGGCTTCGCGCTCCTTAATATCGCGATCGCATTTCTAGTGTCCGCGCTATTTAACAGCACCAGCCTCAGCCAGCCCGTCCGCTATGCCATTGGGTTTCTGATCACGGCCGCGGCGTATCTCGTTGGCGGTGTCGTGCTGATAATAGTCAACAAGAATAAATTGGCCGAGCAGAATATAATTCCAAAACGTTCCGTTGCGGAACTTAAAAAGGACAAGGAAATGCTCGAAGACAAGCTTTAACCAAAATTTAGGAGAACCAAGATGGCAAATAAAAGATCCGCCGCAGCCCAGAAAAAAACGCTGGATGACGCGCCGAGTAAGCAGCAGCTTCAGCGTCAAATGGAGCGCACACGTGACTCGCTTGCCGAAACTGTCGGCGTGATCAAGGAAACGGTCGAACAGGAAGTAATGGCCGTTAAGAATACCGTTTCCGGTGTGTTAGATTTTCGCGAAGAGTTTAAGAACGAACCACTTATCTTGAGCATGGGCGCTCTTTCTGCAGGCTTTGCGCTTGGCTACACGGTCGGTTATGCCCACAAGAATTCGAAAGGCGGGAAACAGTCGCCGATGACTGCTTTCGCAAACACCATGATGGGGGATCTCACAGATATGGGTAACGAACTCGTGCTTCCGGCTCTCGATTCGAAGATCAAGGAAATGTTCGGATTCGAATTCTCCGAGATGCTTGATAAGATCCGGGGATCGAAAAAAGCCGTACATAAAAAGAAAGCTCTCCATCCACGCTCCACAAAGACGTTAGCCAAGGCCAAAACTAAAACCACTAAACAGGTAGTAACAAAGAAAATGGGCTGAAATCCTGGTCAATAAGTCCAGGTAATGC
>JBKJRA010000296.1:0-2802 GCA_046594975.1 Pyrinomonadaceae bacterium
TATGAGGCTGCATACGCGGATCTAAATGATGCGAGACGGCGGCTGGAAAAACTCAAATGCTTGGGCTTGACCACGAAAACGTTTGTAAACTCGAAGGTTAGCTTTGGCGATACAGTATCCGGCGGTATGGGCGGCGGAATTCAAGGCCTTGCGTGGCAAAAAGCCAGAAAAGATATACTCGAATCGTATTCAAAATTTAAGGACGCATATGATGCCAAATACAAAGAGTTAATGGACGTATTGCTCGCTGCCATGATGGAGATTGACAAATGTGAGGCTCAAAACGGCCAGAAAGACTGGTTTCAGCGTTTTGGGTTTATCTATGTTGAGTTTATGGCCGAAAAATATAAGAGAGTAGAGTGAACAGAGAACCCTGATGTCGTTGAGATTACGATTTACGAATAAATTAACGGCCGTATCAGCGATGTGGATACTTCTCCAGTTGCTGATCGCTCCGGCGATGTTTTCACAGCAACCCCCAAAACCTTTTCTTCTCACTGGTGCAAAGGGTAACTACGGTCTTCCGATGCCGATATATAGCTTTTTTGACGCAAAGGGCCGCTCGGTTGTTTTAGCTCAAGACGGCGAAATCAGGTGGTTTGACGATGTCAGAAAGCCCGCGGTCAAAACTGCAAAGATCACAGAGGTGCCTGCATTTGATTACAGCCCCGAGGAAAAAAAGGATATTGCGGATCTTATCAAATTTCATCAAAGTACTTTTGGTGACATTCCCGAAAATTTCTTTGGTGGAGCAGATCTAATTCTAAGGCCGGGTGGCAAAGAGTTTTGTCTTACGGACCGCGATTCCAAGTTTTATTTTTACTCGACTGAAACGGGAGAATTACTGCGGAAAGTATCGATCCAAAAGCCGAAGCATAAATATGGCCCGCTTGTCACGGCTCTGAGCGATGATAATAAGATAGTTTTGACCGAGAGCACCCAACTTAACAAGACCTATGTCCATAGCATGGAGACCGGCAAACTCTTGTTTGAGATTGACGCTCCATTTTTAGATTCTTCCGCACTATCGCCGGATGGTTTGACTCTTTATCATCTGCATAAAAATATCTTGAGCCGCTACTCCACTAAAACAGGGAAAAAGTCGGTGCTTGATCTTACTATCAACTCAGAATCTGCCGGAACACTTGTTGTATCGCCCGTGGGCGGCAAGATCGCATTTTCCCTTTACACAAAGGGTGACTACGATGGCCAAGCGATTCTCGATCTCGCCACAAACCAGATTATGCTGGGTGACCCAACGGTAAAAAAGTTTGGAGCAAAGGCATTCACGCCTGATGGAAAGTTTCTCGCCGTTTATCAACCCAAATACTTACATTTTATTGACACCGTCACCGGCAAACATAGCTTTTCTTACATCATGAGTTTTTCCGAGATATGGGATAACGTGACAGAGATAAGCTTTAGCCCTGATTCTACACAGATGAGCTTTACTCACGACGGGCTCGATGTTCATCTTCCATATTTTGTATATTGCGACCTCTCACAACCCAGGAAAGAGGTTCTGAACAAGATCGTGATACCTAACGATTGACTCTCGGATCCATCTTCACTATCAGCGAACGTGTATAGCTCTTGCCGCCGACGGTGAGTTTAACGGTATATAGGCCGGGCAGAACGGACGAAGCCCCGCCTCGTCTGCCGCCGCCTGCCATACCAGCAACAGGTGCCGGACGCAGATCCCAGACCCAGCGATGCATACCCGCTGCGGTCGAGATCGTCGGCGGTGTTTTTATCCAAAATGCAGGTATGTCCAGCTTGTCAGGATCAACGGGAGTCGGTTTGTCGTCGCTCGAAAATTTCTTAATCGATTCACCCGCCGGATTCAATATCTCAAGTGTCACAGGCCCGCTGGCATTGGCCCCAAGATAATAGTCCAGCACCGCACCGTACGGCTGATTATCAGCAAGCGGCTCATCACGAGGCTGCGGCGTGCCATTTTCTGTTGGCTGAGGCAGATTGTAGGCAGAAGCAGGCTCAAATAAAAATGCATCTGATCTCACCATTTCATCCGTGATCTGCCTGAGCGGTGTGATGTCATCGAGCACCCAAAACCCGCGTCCGTGCGTCGCCACGACGAGGTCATTGTCCTTGACCGCAAGATCGCGCATCGAAACGTGCGGCATATTTAGCTGAAGCGGCTGCCAGTCGTCGCCGTCGTTAAACGAGACAAATAGGCTCAGCTCAGTGCCGCAAAACAGCAGCCCTTTTCGCTGTGTGTCCTCGGTTACATTTTGCATATAGACGCCGGGAGCTAGGCCTTTGGTAATTTTCTGCCAGCTTTTGCCGCCGTCGCGTGTGCGGTAAATATACGGTTCATTGTCGGTCAGGCGGTGGCGATCGACCGCAGCAAACGCTTCGTTGACGTCAAAATGCGATGCGATCAGCATCACGACCTTGCTCCAAGGCGTTAGTTCAGGCGGCGTCACATTTGACCAAGTCTTACCGTCGTCGTCAGTCTTGTGAATAAGCCCGTCGTCCGTCCCGATCCATACCGTCCCTATTCGCAGCGGCGATGGGGCTATCGAATAAATAACACCACGTCGTTTGTCGGCCGGAGCGTCTTTTGCGGTCGCCTCGTCAAGATTAGAAGGGATGCCCGGGTCTTCTCGCGTCATGTCCTGCGAAATTTGCGTCCAGCTTTCGCCGCCGTTTATGGTCTTAAATAAGAATTGGTTACTAAAATACAGAGCTTTTGGGTCGGCCTCGGAAAACACGAGCGGCAGTGTCCATGTGTGTCTTGCGGGCACGGTCATTGTTCGTTCGGGCGAGACGTTCATCTCT
>JBKJRA010000022.1:0-20866 GCA_046594975.1 Pyrinomonadaceae bacterium
GAACCGTTGTTACAACATCGATGCGCCTATTGCGTTTACCTAATGAGATACAGAGGGTTATCGAAGAAGGTGGGCTTTCAGCGGGACACGGTCGGGCGTTGATGATGACCGACGATCCAAAGCTCCAGCGAGTGGTGGCAAATTCTGCCATAGACCTTGGCTGGTCCGTCCGCGAAACAGAAAAAGCAATAAAACGAGGACGCTCAGATAAATTGCAAACCATTGACAAGAAAGGGGTTAATAGAAATATTGACGCAAACATCAAAGCCGCAGAGACTAAATTGATGCGGACTTTGAATACGAATGTAAAGATCGTCCCTGGCAAAAAGGGAACGGGTGGTAAGATCGAGATCGAATATTACGGCACGGACGACCTCGACAGGATCTTTCAACAGTTGGTGAAAAAATAAAGGAGGGCGAAACAATGCATAAGCGTTTAACGGAAATGGTAGACTCCGCCGGTTGAGTGGCAAAACTTGCCCCAGGCGACCTTGCTCAAGTTTTGAGCAAACTTCCGAAACAAAATAACGAAAATGTGATCGTCGGGTTTGATAGATCGGACGACGCGGGAGTTTTTCGTCTTAATGCCGACACAGCGCTTGTGCAAACGCTTGATTTTTTCACGCCCGTCGCTGACGATCCGGAAACTTACGGCCGCATCGCTGCTGTAAACTCGCTGAATGACGTTTATGCAATGGGCGGGACACCACTCTCGGCCCTTTCCATCGTTTGCTATCCGCAAAAGGGTGATTGGGAAATCCTGGGACAGATACTAACTGGCGGCCAAAAGGCAATGAACGACGAAGGTGTGGTCGTTATTGGTGGACACTCGGTTGACGACAAAGAAATGAAGTTTGGCTACGCCGTAACTGGAACAATCCATCCAGATCGAGTTGTTACAAATGCCGGGGCGAAACCTGGAGATTTACTGATCCTAACGAAAGCTATCGGTACCGGAGCTATAAATACGGCTGTCAAACACGGGAAAGCGAGTCCTGAAGCCGAGGCGGCTGCACTTATTGCAATGACTACATCGGCTGCTAAGGCGTCCAGGGTTATGCAGTCCATCGGGGCAAATGCATGTACTGACGTCACGGGGTTTGGTTTGTTGGGTCACGCCTATGAAATGGCTAAGGCTAGTAATGTCACGCTAAACGTTGATTCTACGGTAGTTCCACTCTTGCCGGACGTGCTTGAGCTGATCTCGCAGGGAATGTTGACGCGGGGCGACAAAAACAATCGCGTATATGTCGGCGAAACAGTTAATATAAACACAAGCGTTTCCAGTGAAATGCAGAGTGCTTTGTTTGACCCGCAGACGGCGGGCGGATTGTTGATAAGCCTGATGGAAAGTGCGGCTGAGCAGTTTTTGAAAGAAATGCCGAATGCAGTCATTATTGGCAGGGTTTCGGCGTATGAAGATCACTTGATCGAGGTAAATTAGTTGTATTTATTCATCTTCGAGTCTATAGGAACTTCGGAATTATTACTTATCGGTGTCGTCGCGCTCATTTTCTTGGGGCCAAGGAAAATGCCTGAAATGGCGAGAAAGATCGGAAAAATAATGTCCGAATTTCGCAGTACAACCAATGAATTTAAGGAAACATGGCAGCGCGAGGCTAACTTTGACGAAGAGATCAAATCACTTGATCTCAATGCATTAGAGGCAGAATCGGTTGTCCGTGAAGAATCAGATCCGACTGCCGAAACTGTCGATGCACCAGAGATCAAGCAAGTAGATCCTGCCGATTTTGAACGCTTAAAAGCCGCCGCAACTGAGGACAAACAGACTGAAGCCTCTGAGACAGTACCTACCAACGATAAGAAAAACTGGCTGTAACGTTAAATGGACGATAAAGAAAAAGATCAACAACCCGAACCAGGCGTTCACATGTCGTTCCTCGAGCACCTGGATGAGCTGCGCAAGAGGCTCGTCCGATCGGCGATCATTCTCGTACTGACGTTTGGCATTTGTTTCTATTTTTCCGAAGGGATCTATAACTTTTTGAGTGTTCCGATCCGGCAGGCTTTGTCAGAGGCATCACGTCGAAATCTGCCAATTGACGGACTAAAAGGTGACGAAACAGTAAAACCTATCATCAACCTCAAAGAAGGTGAGGTCGGGCGGTATATATTTGACGAAGCTGTAAATCTCGGCCCGGCTCTTATCGCTCCTGGGGCATCAGTAAGTGCTACCGTCGCTAGGGACCAAGACGGAAAACTCGGGCTGTTTACGGCAGAACCAATATTAACCAACAATGCCATTGTTCCGGCAGGGGTTCGATTGCCGCTACCCTTTAACGAGACCGCGATCAGCCAGCCAAACGCCGACGAGAAAATGACCGTTACGACGGCGATCGAGCCATATATGATCTACGTTACGGTCTCGTTCTATGCGGCTATCGCATTCGCACTGCCATTGCTGCTGTGGCAGGTATGGATGTTTATTTCGCCTGCCTTGTATAAGCACGAGCGCCGATATGTGACACCTTTTATTGGACTTTCCACGATCTCGTTCGTCTTAGGGGCCGCGTTTGCTTATTATATTCTGTTTCCGCCAGCCGCGAGATATTTGTTGGGAGTAGGACACGAGTTTAAGTTATTTCTCAAGGCGAGCGACTACCTCGATTTCATAACGATAGTAATGCTAGCGATGGGGCTGATCTTTCAGATGCCGGCAATTACATATGTATTGGCGCGGATCGGCCTTGTAACCGCAGGACTTATGATCCGGACGTGGAAAATATCGTTAATAGTCATTTTAATAGTAGCAGCGGTTGTTTCGCCGACTAATGACATTCCAAACATGATGTTGTTTGCTGCCCCGATGATCGCACTGTATGTGGTGTCAATCTTTATTGCTTGGCTATTTGCCAAGAAACGCACAACTGATGCCGAAGAGGAAGCCCAGGCCTGATACAACCATTTATAGGTCTTTTTGCATCTTGAATTTATAGGGAATTCTAACTAAAATCAAAAGGTTAAAGGTTAGATAGTGTTGCCGCAGGTTTTCGGCGATAGAGAGGAGTTTTTAGATTTATGTCAAAGGTTATGTTTTTCAAAAACTTTATACTGACGACCGTCATCGGAGCGTTTAGCGCTTTTATTATAATTGCCCAACCACCCGACAAAGGAAAGCCAAGTCAAGATCCAAATGAAAAGGTTCGCAACGTTAAACCTGAGTTGAAAGTGGCCTATAAGAAATGGCTTGAAAATGATGTGGCATACATCATTACTAACGAGGAACGAAAGGCATTTAAAGCACTAGCTACCGATGAAGAGCGTGAAAATTTCATTGAAAATTTTTGGCGCCGCCGTGACCCAAACCCAGACACGGAAGAAAACGAATACCGTGAACAATACTATGAGAGGATCGCCTATGCCAATGAGCACTTTACGTCAGGAATACCCGGCTGGAAAACTGATCGCGGCCGCGTATATATCGCTTGGGGCAAACCGGATTCGATAGAAGCCCACCCATCTGGTGGTAATTACGATCGACCAAGTTACGAGGGCGGCGGTTCGACGACAACATACCCGTTTGAAACATGGTTCTATCGTCACCTTGACGATGTTGGAGACGGCCTCGAGATCGAATTTGTAGATCCGTCCGGCACGGGCGAATACCGGATGGCGCGGGATGCAAATGAAAAAGATGCTTTAAGAACGGTTCCCGGTGCCGGATTGACGACATCGGAACAGCTTGGTCTTTCAGACAAAGGTGACCGCATCAATGGAGGCAACGGTCAACAAAACTTTCAACGGGAGCAGGATTCTCCTTTTCGCAAGCTTGAGGTTCAAACAGCTCTGAGCAGGCCGCCAGCAGTTAAATTCAGCGATCTACAAGGGTTAGCCGGAGGAGATTCAGGCACGATATTAGACAAAAACCCTCTTGATTTTGATCTCCGCGTTGATTTTTTCCGTCAATCGGATGATAGGGTTATTACGACATTTACGGTTCAGGCGACTAACAAAGAACTAACATTTGAACAGATCGGAAGTCTTCAACAGGCTACTATGAATATTTTTGGTCGTATTACGGCAGTGTCAGGCAAGCGGTCGGGTATTTTCGAAGATTCGGTTACAGCAAATGCGACCACCCAAGAACTTGCGGAAGCCAGGGACAGAAAATCTGTTTATCAGAAAGCGATTGCGTTGACGCCAGGAACCTATAAGGTCGATGTTGTTGTTAGAGATGTTAAGTCCGGCAACAAAGGCATCGTGAACATGGGATTTGTGGTGCCGCGTTATGACGAAAAGAAGCTATCCACATCGTCGTTGGTTTTAACATCGAAACTGAGACAGACGGATGAACGTGATATCGGTCAGCAGTTTGTTATCGGTAATGCCAAGGTTATCCCAAATTTATCAGGGGTTTATAGACAAGGGCAGGAAGTAGGGATATATTTGCAGGTTTATAATTCTGAGATCGATCAGACGACCCTGCGTCCGGCAGTAGATGTTCAGTATATTTTGTCTAAGGACGGCAAAGAGCTTTTGCGTCAGACAGAAGATTGGGGCGGTTTGAGCGACTCTGGGCAGCGGCTGACACTCGCCAGACTAATGCCGACAGCTAATATGCCCGTTGGCGAATATGAGATCAAAGTCCAGATCAAAGATCGCGTCCGCACGGAGGGTCAGATGATCGAAACAAAGGGCAAGTTTACTATTACACAGTAGGTAGATCAGAAAAAAAGTACAAGGTGCTGCATGAATATTTGCGGCACCTTTTTTTAATTCTTTCGTTTCACTTCGATCAACGGCGAGGATTTTCCTTCACTTGTTGCGTAAATAATGGTGCCGTCCAAGTTATATGAAACCGCTTCGCCTACTTTACGCGAACCAAGGTCGATCGATTCAGGGTTTTGTTGCCATATATCATCAAAGTTTGATGGACTTTCCGGCAACGTCCATTCGTAGGCCCGTGTGTAATCGCAAATGATAACGTGATGTCCATCCGGCGAAATATCGCCGCCTGTTACGAAACCGTTTGGAATAGCAGGAACAGAAATTTCGGTGATCTTGTCGGCTTTGACAGCTTCGATGCCAAACGTGGGCTTTAGCCGATAAACACCGGCTGGGCCGCTTACACGTTTGGTTACGACATAGATATCACCGGTTTTGGGTTGGACCATCAAAGTTTCGGCGTCTTGATTAAAGTCAGGATAATTGAATCGCAGTATTTCTGCATTTTCGGTAAACAAGGGGCTTTGCCTGGTTGTTACCGAGGCAGCCGGAGTTATTTTGGGTTCGGGAATTCGATAGATGGCGTGTTCCTCTCGCTTTGCCTTGTTGTCGCCGATCTCTCCGATGTAGAGAAAACACTTACCACCTTTGTCTTTGAATGCTGCTATGTCTTCCCAATCGATATTATGAGCGTTTGGTACCTTCCAAGTGCCAAGGTTTTCACCCTTTAGGTCGATCGAAAAAATAAACGCATCGTCACCCGAATCATTGTGTGTCCAAAGCACATTATTTTGACATCGCGACGCCGCAATACCGCTGCTTTCAGTAATATCAGGTGACTTGATAGTCCCGATCACAGTCGGGAGACCAAAATTGGAATATGGTTCATTCCCAGCATCGGGCGAAGAAACGATTGCACAGGCAGAAAAAAATACAGTCGCAACGGCTGGAAATATGACAAATGCAAAAAATTTAGCTATAGTTTTGTTCGACATACTTCACCAGTCAATGCATTATAACGCACGCAGTTAGGTGCAAGTTCAAAACATCGCTTTTAAGTTTTGCGGACAGTATTTTGAGCTAATCAAATGATCGTAGGAACCGAATGGATGATCGAAGCGACCGGATGTGATCCGGCGGCTTTGCGCGACGAAAGAGTGCTTCGCTCTGTAATGTCCGGCGTTATCGACGATCTAGGCCTAAAAGCTATAGGCGATGTCTGGCACAAATTTGACGGCGAAGGCGGCGTCACCGGCCTCATCGCCTTAACAGAATCCCATCTTGCATGTCACACATATCCTGAGCATCAGACCGCGACGTTTAATCTATATTGCTGCAAGGCAAGACCTGAGTGGGATTGGGATGCGAAACTTCGCATTTCGCTTCGTGCTACATCGGTTTTAGTTACAAGAGTAGATCGCGGAGAAAGCGGATCTCAAATTTCAAATCTAAGATTTGAAACAGCCGGAGGTGAGCGATGAGCGTACTCCAGGCAAATTGCCCTTCATGCGGTGCTCAGATCGAATTTCAGGCTGGCTCGACGATAGTTTTGGTGTGTCCATATTGCCGTTCGGCAGTTGCCCGGACAGATCGCGGCCTTGAGGACCTTGGTAAAGTCGCGGAGATCGCAGATTCCGAATCGCCATTAAAACTTGGATTAAAGGGAACATATAAAGACACTCGTTTTGAGTTGACCGGTCGTGCGCAGCTCAAACATGAGCTTGGTGGTTATTGGGATGAGTGGTACGCGACATTTTCAAACGGCTGGGTCGGCTGGCTTGCCGAAGCACAAGGTCGATTTTATCTGACGTTTTATCAACCTCTGCCGGAAAGTGTTGTGCTACCGACTTTCGAAGGGTTGCAGCTAGGCCAAGTCCTTGCTGAGATACCATCTCCAACGCCGCTGATGATCCAAGAGCGTGGTCACGGTAGCTCGGTTGCCGCTGACGGAGAAATACCTTATAAACTCACGCCGGGCGAGAAATTTGCCTACGCCGACCTCGCTGGCAAGAACAACGCATTTGCGACGATCGATTACAGCATGGATCCGCCGTGGGTCTTTGTCGGCAGTCAGGTGACGCTTGCGGAGATAGGGCTTGGTGACGCAAAGCCCGTTCAAAGAGAAGCGAAGAAAGTTTCTGCAGCCGGAATGGGCTGCCCAAATTGCGGCGGGCCTTTGACATTGAATGCTCCTGACAAGACCGAACGCGTAACCTGTCCAAACTGCGACTCGCTGCTCGATGTAAATCAAGGAAATCTAACCTATCTCAAAACACTTAACCCCCAACCGGATCAACCATCGTTCGTCGCGCCTATTGGTGCCGAAGGAACATTTGGCGACGTAAAATACAAGATCATCGGTGCGGTTGTCCGCAGTGTGACTATCGATGGCCTCAAGTATTACTGGCATGAATACCTGCTCTACAACGCAGGTGTAGGTTTCCGTTGGCTGGTCCATTCGGATAACCATTGGAATTTCGTGGAGCCCGTAAACCCGGCTGACGTAGGACAGGAGAATGTTTTTGCGGCAGGCGGCACAGTCGATTATGGCGGCGAGAAATATAAGATATTTCAGGATGCCCCGGCGACGGTCGAGTATGTAAAAGGCGAATTTTACTGGCGTGTCGAGCAAGGCGAGACGGTGCGTTCGGTGGATTATGTAGCCGCACCGCACATGCTGTCCCTCGAAAAGAGTGAGGATGAGATGAATTGGTCGTTGGGAACCTATATGACCAACGACGAGATTGAAAAGATATTCGGCATTAGCGATCTGCCGCAGCCTTGGGGCGTCGCTCCAAATCAGCCCTTTACAGGTCAGTTTTATTACACATGGGGAGCGTTGCCGCTACTTGCCCTTCTCGTCGTAGCAATAATGATGATCCCGCTCACTGGGATCACAAAAACGATCTTGACCCAAGAGATCGTTTTGCCGCCAATGACAAACGCAACAACGGCTCAGGCTATATTTAGTCAGCCGTTCGACGTAAAAGGTAACAAAAATGTTCGGATCACGGCTGGAGCACAAGTTGATAATTCCTGGGCCGATCTCGATGTCGATCTAGTAAACGATCAGAGCCAAGAGGTCGAATCGGTAAATATCCCGGTTGAATATTATAGCGGCGTTGACGAAGGGGAAGCGTGGACGGAAGGCGATAAATCGACCGACGCCACACTGTCGTCGCTGCCCGCAGGAAAATATACACTCAAGGTCGAGGGAACGTGGCAAAACTGGCAAACTCAGATGCCGGTCACCGTTAAGGTAGAGCAAGGCGTAAATCGCGGAGTTAATTTTTGCTGCGCAATACTTATTTTGTTCATCGTTCCGGTTTTGGGCCTATTTAGAAAATTCTCGTTCGAATCGAGCCGTTGGAAAGACAGTATGTTTACATCGAGCGGGTCGAGCAACACTGACGACTCGGATGATTCGAGCGACGATTAGGTGTAAATATGTGGAAAAAACTATATATGGTGTTCGGCGTAGGCGTACTTATTTTTTATGGGACAGCGGCGTGGTTTGGTTGGGAATTGGCTAATTCCGGCAGCCATTCGCGTCTCGGAGTGCCTTTTTTTTATTCCGGATTTCGTGGAGGAAAATAATGTTGAATTTATTAGCTTTAGCTCCGATTTTAGGTTTGATTGTCAAGCTTGACGAGCTCTGGGGCGTAATCGAAACGACCGTCATCTTTGTGGTCATCGGCCTTATTGTATTTGCGATTGCCTTTGCCATCGTGGTGCTGGTCGCACCATTCTCGGTAAAAAAAGAAATCGAGGTCGATCAAAATACATCGCTCGCGATCATTATCGGATCGGTCATAATCGGCGTCGCGATGATAATCTCGGCCGCGATCCACGGATAGCCGAGAAACGTATAACGGAAAATGGAAAATGACAGACGTTTATTTCATTATTCATTTTCCGTTATCCATTTCCCGTTTTTATGAAACGTGCTCCGCTGCTATTCCTCAATGTTTTTGTCATCGCCACCTGCGGGCTCATTTATGAGCTGCTTGCCGGGACACTCTCAAGCTATGTCCTTGGTGATTCGATAACACAATTTTCGATTATAATCGGCATTTATCTTTTCGCTATGGGTGTCGGCTCGTGGCTGTCGCGGTTTATCGACAAACACGTTGCAGAAAAGTTTGTCGAGATAGAGCTTGCTGTTGCTGTAATAGGAGGATTTTCGGCACCGCTGCTGTTTCTCACATTTGCGCACCTTTCCTATTTCAGCATTGTCCTTTATGGCGTGGTATTTTTGATCGGCGTACTAGTCGGCCTCGAAATTCCGCTGCTAATGCGGATTCTGCAAGACGAACTAGATTTCAAAGATCTCATCTCCCGCGTCCTTGCTTTCGACTACATTGGTGCATTGGCCGCGTCACTGCTGTTTCCAATATTTCTAGTTCCAAAATTGGGATTGAATCGCACGTCGCTGCTTTTTGGAATGTTCAACGCCGCGGTCGGAATCTGGGGAACATGGCTGCTGTTACCGTTGATCAAACGAAACGTGACCATAATGCGAGTCAAGGGTTTTATTATTTTAACGCTGCTGGTAATTGCGTTTATCAAAGCCGACCGGCTGACCACGCTAGCCGAAGATGCCCTGTTTGTCGATAACATTATTTACGCAAAAAGCTCGTCCTATCAGCGAATCGTAGTGACAAAAGGCAAGACGGGCTATGCGCTCTTTCTCAACGGCAATCTACAGTTTAATTCGTTTGATGAATACCGCTATCACGAGGCTCTCGTCCATCCGGCTTTTGCGGCGTATAATGGAACCGCAAAGCGCGTGCTCGTGCTAGGCGGCGGCGACGGTCTCGCGCTGCGTGAGATAGAAAAATACCCTTCAGTCGAATTTATCCAACTCGTCGATCTCGATCCGGATATGACAAAAGTTTCGACCGCTGTTCCGGCCTTGGGCGAATTGAACAAACATTCTTTCAATGATCCCCGGGTTCATGTTACAAATGGGGATGCTTTCGTTTGGCTCGACAATACACCTGCCGAGCCATTTGATATTGCGATCGTCGATTTTCCGGATCCGAATAATTTTGCATTGGGAAAGCTCTACACGACCCGGTTTTATAATCTCCTAAAAAATAAACTCAAGACCGATTCGTCAGTCGTCATCCAGACGACATCCCCGCTCGTTGCTCGCAAATCTTTCTGGTGCATAGTCAAAACGCTCGAATCGACCGGCTTTTCAGTTCGGCCTTATCAGACAACTGTGCCGAGTTTCGGAATCTGGGGATATGCTTTAGCAAAACTGCAACCTTTTGATCAACCGATAAAGCCGCCGCCAAATCTTGAGCTACATTTCCTAAACGACAATAGTTTCTCGTCAATGTTTGAATTTCCCAGCGACACCTCCCGCCCCGACGAAGACATCGAGATAAACCGACTCGATAACCAAGCTCTGGTCAGATATTATGAAGCCGAATGGCGGAGATTTGAGCAGTGAAGCTGACGCGTCGAGAATTGCTCACGATATTCTTTGGGGCACCGTTTGCAATGAGCGCGTGCGAATCTATGGAGTCACGTCCATTTCCCATTGGCGAGATCATTGGGCAATCTGCGGGGCTAGGGCATATATTGCGTGAAAACCGCACTTTTGAGGTTCCTAAGGATAATTGGGAAACGAAAAAGGTTGCGATCATCGGCGGCGGCGTTGCCGGGCTGACTGCGGCGTGGAAATTAAAAAAAGATAATTTTAACGATTTTATTTTGCTCGAGCTCGAAAAAAATATAGGCGGCACTGCACGCAGTGGTACGGGAAAGCCAGTCGGATATCCGTGGGGAGCCCATTATTTACCAGTTCCGTTTCAGGAAAATACTGAATTGATATCTCTTCTTGACGAGATGTCACTGATCGAGGGACGCGATGCTCAGGGTGATGTCGTCGTAAAGGAACAATATCTTTGTCGAGAACCGGAAGAGCGAGTTTTTTACAAGGGTCGCTGGTACGAGGGGCTATATCTTACGGTCGGGGCGAGCGAGGACGACAAACGGCAGTTTGCCGAGTTTCAAAAACTGCTTGATGGTTGGATAAATTGGCGAGATGCCAAGGGCCGCCGGGCATTTGCAGTGCCGCTTGAGCTTTGTTCGGACGACATGCAGGTGACAGCTCTTGATAAGCTGACCTTTGCCGAATGGCTGCGGCAAAAAGGTTTTACATCAGAACGTCTGCTCTGGTACTGCGACTATGCGACGCGGGATGATTATGGACTAAAGCTTGACCAGGCATCGGCGTGGGTAGGGTTATTTTACTTTTGCTCGCGGGTGCGAAAAAGCGGTGTTGAGTCTCAACCTTTCATCACTTGTCCGGAGGGCAACGGACAGTTCATAAATCATTTTTATGACAAGGTTAAAGACAATGTCAGAAAGTCACATATGGTCGTCTCGGTCATGCCCAACGACAAAGGCGTAGATGTAATTTGTCTTGACGGTAAAGAGCTACGGGGAATTCATTGTGAAAAAGTAATTTACGCATCGCCGGTATTTACGGCTCCGTGGGTGATACGCGGCTTTCGCGAAGATCAGCCGTTTGCCGCCAGTGAGTTTCAACATAATGCTTGGTTTGTTGCGAATCTTTTCTTAAAAGATCGTCCGAAACCGCGATTTGTAAAAGACTTTCCGCTATCTTGGGACAACGTCTTGTACGAAAGCCCGTCACTCGGCTATGTGACCGCGACACATCAAAAGGGCATAGATTACGGCCCGACGATCCTGACCTATTACTACCCGATGTGCGAAGACACAAATGGACGCACAACCCTTTTTAATTACGATTGGAAACAGCTTGCCGATGTTTGCCTGACCGATCTGTCGCGGGCGCACCCGGATATTTATGAACTGACGGAGCGGTTGGATGTAATGCGTTGGGGCCACGCGATGATCTCGCCCCGCCCAAATTTTATTTGGAGCGGCATTCGAGAAAAGACCGTCAAGCCATATCACAACATCCATTTTGCCCACACTGACCTGAGCGGCATCGCTCTTTTTGAAGAAGCGTTTTATCATGGACTGCGCTCTTCGAAGGAAATTATGGCCATTAAAACATGATAGACAAGATAAACAGAATCTATTTCTATCCTGAATATCTTGTCCATCCTGTTTGAATATATTTTTTGATGGACGCTACTTTATCAAAACAAAACTATTACTGGCTTTTCTCCCGTGAGATCGATCTGACGGTCTTTTTGGGGAGTGCATTGGCGTCTTTATTGTTACTCGTAGTCGGTTCGCAGATCGGCGTGCTCAATGGTGAGTCGCCGGAGTGGACCTGGGTGATGGCAGTATTGTTTATAGATGTCGCTCACGTGTGGTCAACTAGTTTTCGGGTTTATTTCGATAAAGAAGAATTCAAGCGACGATTTTGGCTTTATTTGCTGGTACCGATAATTGGTTACGCGATCGGAGTTGCTCTATATTCTGAAGGCGAGCTTGTTTTTTGGAAAACTCTGGCGGCGGTCGCAGTGTTTCATTTCATCAGGCAGCAATACGGCTGGGTCAACCTTTATCGTCGCAAACTAAATGAGACAGCACGTTGGACGTGGTGGATAGATGCGGTCGCGGTATATCTGGCGTCGGTTTATCCGATCGCATTTTGGATGACGCGGCTGCCGAGAAATTTTGAGTGGTTCGTGCAAAACGATTTCTTTTCAATCCCGGCGACCGTCGAGACAGTCTTGTTTCCAATTTACGTTATTGCTTTGACGGCATATTTTGCTAAATCTATATATCTGTATTTCACTTCCGGCTTCCTCAATATCGGCAAAGACATCGTTGTCGCAACTACCGCTATCTGCTGGTATATCGGCATTGTCTATTTTAATTCGGATTATGCGTTTACGGTGACGAACGTCATTATCCACGGCGTGCCGTATTTTGCCCTGATCTATGTTTACACTCGTGCGAGACGCGAATCGACGGGTCGAATATATAAAACATTGTCAGCGAATTGGCTCGTGTTTTTAGCGACTCTCTGGGCTTTAGCGTATGTCGAAGAGCTTTTTTGGCATCGTGGCATCTGGCATGAAAAGCAGTGGCTTTTCGGCGGCGATTGGGATTGGTCGCGAAATATGCGGACATTCATGGCACCGCTGCTCGCTCTGCCTCAGCTAACGCATTACGTATTAGATGGTTTCGTCTGGCGGCGAAAGAATAATCCGGATTTTAAGCTGATCTGACCATAAAAAAAGGCGGCTCGAGAGCCGCCAAAGAAAAAGTCTGCATCTCGTTCATTTTCTTTTGCCGATCAACTTAACGATCATTGTGGATTCCTGAGCGTCGTTTGTAAGAGGAGCAAAATTAAAATTTTTGCTCGAATCACCGTTCTTTAATGCGATCTTGAAAGACCCCAATTTTACATTGAACATCGATGAAAACTTACCGTTGACCTTTGCTTCCTTGATATTGTCATCCGTTGTTTCAAAAGTATGAATATTGTCGTCCGATTCGAAATGGACAGTGTCTTTTGCGATGTAAAGTGAACCCTGACAAGTATCGGTCATCAGGGCCCCGTGGTCATGGAAAACACGAAAAACAGCACTACCACCTAGATCGATAGCTTGCTGCATGTATTTTTCAGCTTCGGTAAAATTCTTTAGGCCGTAAAGATAAGCAAAACCTAACTGTTGATAGGCACGGGCAATAGTTGGCTTCAGCTCCACTGCCTCTTTCAACGTGCTTATCGCTCCAGTCACGTCTCTGCTCGTGTCATATTGATAGACTGCCTTTTCGACAAGGGTGTCGTATTTATCACCGCCACTGGCACCAGATGTGGTTGAGTTATTTGATGCGGAGTTTTGATTCGGATTCGTGTAACTCGCTTCAATAAGGTTTAAGAGTGCTACAGTACCACCTGCATTTTTGATCTCAGCTTTGTCGGTAGATGACAGTTTGAAGTTAACGCCGCGTGAGCCTACATTCTTTCTCACCTGAATATCACCGACACCATTTTGTAAAAGAGTGACGATGGCATCCAGCGTTAGCGGTTGGCCGTTGAATTTATTAGTTGAATTATTAGAGGTATCAGTAGGAGTGGTCGGTTTTACGACGGCTGCTGCACGGTAGTTTGCTTTAGTAGCAGCAATTACCTCAGGGCGAGCTCCAGCACTCACAAGTTCTGCCTCAACATCAGGAGTGACCTTAAAATCAACACCATTGCTATTGATCACATTGACGATCTCCCGCGTCTGCAACTGTTTGGAACGCAGTACGTTGAGAAGTTTATCTCTCTTTACAGGCGAACCTTTGTACTGCGCAAATATTCCGATTGATGTGGATAAAACAAGCAACGTGCTCCATAGCAGGATAATAATTGTTGAAGATTTTAAATGTTTCATCTTTGTAGTCCTCTCTATCAAGTTAATAATTTTTCGGCGCTGGGTTTTTTCGGTTTAGCAACCGGAGCCTTCGGAGCGGCCGGCTTTGGAGCCGTAGTCGCGGGTTTGTCGGTCTTAGGCGCAGTATCGATGGGTGATAATGTACCACCTGATCCGCCCGGCAGGCTTGAATTGCTGGCCGGACTTATTTGAGCGGGTTGCTGGGTTGGAACGGGCTGTTCTTGGCTAGTTCTCACGTCGGATTTTTGCGTCGGGGTTTCAGTTTTTGTATTGCTGATTTTATTGGTCTCGGTGTTACCAGCTTTAGATCCGCCGGTCAGCAGAAGTAGCGGTATTGCAATCACACTGCCTAAGACTAATAGCAAAACTATTCCGGCTCCTGCATAATGTACCGGCTTTAGTTTACTGAAAAAGGAGGCTTGGGCAGGGACAGCTGCGGACTGGCCCGCTAAATTCTCGCTTACATTTCCGAGGCGGGTTGCTTTTAAACCGGCCGCCGGAGTAGCTGCGGCTCCAAGTCGGGTTTGTTTCATTCCGCCACCCTCCATTGAAACCGGGGCAGGAGCGCCCAAACGGGTTGCTTTGAGTGTCGCACTATTTACTTCTTCGGTAACGAGATCATTTAGCGATGGTGTCGATCCAGACGGCCGGGTAGGTGCTTTCTTATGTGTCCCAGTTATGCCATGCATCGTGCCGCTCGCTGCAAAACCGGCATCCATAAGTACTTCACGAAAGTCGCCGGCAGTCTGAAAGCGCTTGTCAGGATCTTTTTCGATCGCTTTCATGATCGCTGCTTCTACATCTTCCGGTATCGCCGGATTTACTGAACGCGGGGATGGCGGAACCATTTCGGTCTGTGCTTTCATCAGCTCAAATTCGTTTTCAGTATCGAACGGTAGCTTGCCGGTCAGCACCTCATAAAGCATCATTCCCAATGCATAAATATCCGAGCGTCCGTCTGTTTCGAGACCGCGAACTTGTTCCGGAGCCATGTATTCGAGCGTTCCGATGATATTACCTGCACGTGTCATACGTGCGCTGCCCAAAAGACGTGCGATACCGAAATCAAGCACCTTGAGCGTGCCTTTTTCGGTGAGCATCATATTTGCCGGTTTGATGTCGCGGTGAACGATGCCGAGCTCATGAGCGTGATCGATGCCGTCGAGCACCTGACAGAAAACAGGGATAGCTTCTTCGGCAGGCAACACGCCGCGTCGCTGCAAGATATGATCGAGTGTTTCGCCGCGAACAAATTCCAGAACCATGTAAAGCTCTTCGCCCTGGCGAAACATCGTGTAGAGCGTTGCGACATTAGGATGATTGAGCTTAGCAAGTGTGACGGCTTCGGTGCGAAAGCGTTCGACTACCGACGTTTGGCTGGCTAGTTCGGGTTTTAGGGCCTTGATAGCTACCTCGCGGTCAAGCATCGTATCGACGCCTCTGTAGACAGCACCCATCCCGCCTTCGCCGAGCTTGTCTTCGATCTTATAGTTCCCAATAATTTGTCCGATCATTCTACGTACTCCTTAAATCCCCTGATGATCCTTTATGCTATTGCAACTTCTCTTGTCACACGCACGCTCTGATCCGCTTGCACATTGTTCTGTTCTGCTATTTTAACAAGTCCTGCGGTAATATTGTCGTGTCCACCGTTATGTTTTGCCGCCGCTATCAATCTCTCGCCGACGGAATGAAGGTCTGCATCTGATAACATAATCGCCTGGATCTCTGCGTCATTGAGCATATCGCTCAAACCATCGGAACAAAGCAAAAACGTGTCGCCCGGTGCAATCGCAAATCCATCAGACACCTCGACATCAACCGTTGGCTGAGTTCCGACCGCACGCAAGATCACGTTCTTATCCTCGTGATCCCGTGCTTGTTCCATCGTTATGATTCCGTGCGCGACCATTTCCATTACCTGCGAATGATCGATTGTGATCATTTCCAATGCATTGCTCCTAAAACGATACAAGCGGCTGTCGCCGACATGAGCGCAAAAGGCAGTTTCATTTTGCAAAACAAGAGCGATAACCGTCGTTCCCATTCCCGAAACATCTTCTCCAGTTAAGGATGCCTCGTATATTTGCTCATTGGCGATTTCGATAGCATTTCTCAGTGCTTCTGGTGCTGAAAGGCCGTTTTCCGCATAGTAGATCTCGCTGATCAGATCGACTGCCATCTGCGAGGCGACTTCCCCCGAAGCGTGTCCGCCCATCCCATCGGCCACGATCGTGAGAGTTCCCTTTTTTAGACGAGTCTCAACATCATACGGATTTACATGCCGGCCATTGTCTTCATTAGCTTCGCGGACGCAACCCGGATCCGTCTGCACTGATGCAATGACCTTGGGTATTAGGTCACGTGTATCTATTTTTCTAGTTTCCAACATACTTTCGAAAAAATTGTTACTTTGCTTTTAATGAAAAAGTAAATACTTTCTTACTGCTCGTTACTTCTATATTCACATTTTTATCCTCGAATCCATCGCGACGCAAGGTCAAAGGAACATTCTCACCTAGATTTGCATCCATATCCAAAGGAGTTGTGCCTAACGGCTGCCCATTTCGCAAAACTTGTGCCTTGCCCTCATCGACATCTACACGGATCTTGGTATTACCTTTGCTATTAGCCGCAGATAGATTTGACCCCGTCGAAGTCTGGGTCGCGGTGTCTCCACCACTTGTAATAAAGAAGATGCCGCCAACTACAACTAAAAGAAACAACACCGCTATGCCACCTATCCCAGCAACCAATACCATCGGAAATGGTTTTGAAGCCGGGGTGGAGACTTCCGTTGCATAAGAATTATCGGAATCGTTTTGTACAAATACCGTACCCGGAATTACAGGGTCAGGTTGAGACTTAAATGCGACGGTCCGGATCTCATTTTGCGGCACCTTTCCTTGCCTTGCATTCAATGCTTTTTGAACCGCCTGCAGCAGCTCATCAACGGTCTTGTATCGATTGGCTGCATCCTTTTTAAGACACTTGGCGACAATCGCGCTGACCTCCCGCGGAACTGCCGGATTTACGGCATCGGGAGGCTGAAACTCCGCCCGGGTGATCTTTAGAACAAGTCCGCCAAGAGTATCGCCGTGAAACGGTAGCCGTCCGGTCAACATTTCATAAAGCAATACCCCGAGAGCCCAGATATCTGTTTGCGGCGAGGCGGGTTTCGATTCTAACTGTTCTGGAGAAAGATAATTTGGAGTTCCGATCACACCGCCGGTCTGCGTTAACCCTTGGCTCGACGAGTCTTTGGCAATTCCAAAATCGAGCAGCTTTAGCGAACCGCCCAGCGTTAGTTTTGCGTTTTGAGCCTTAATGTCACGATGAATGACGCCATTGCGATGAATATATGCGATAGCTTCGCAAATGGAAGAAAATACAGTAAGAGTTTCGTCAATGGTGAATGCACGTCTTTCGATCAGATCTTCAAGACATTCGCCGTCCACTAACTCCATAAAAATGACGAGTTGGTCACCTTCTTCGCGAAAGTCGTAAAGCGTTGCGATGTTTGGATGATGCAGTCCCGCCTGGAGCCGTGCTTCATTAAAGAATCGCGTTTTAAAACTCTCGTCCTTGGTCGCCTTTCCGAGTATCTTGATCGCTGCAGGACGTCCGAGTTTTTCATGGATGCCGCTATATACGACACCCATTCCACCCTCACCGAGATAACCGGTGACGCGATATTCGCCAATCATTTCATTGATCTCAAACCGTCTTTGCATAAATCGCAGGGGTCAGATGGATATACAGGACGAGTTGTCCTGTATATCCATCTTTAGTTTTCGAATTGACTACTGATCTCCGGCGAGAAATTCCTTACCGTAGCGGATCGGGACGGCATAGGTGATCGCATCGGCCTGTTGTCCGGCAAAGAAAATGCCGATCACTCTGCCTTGCAGATCGAAAACTGGTCCTCCGGAATTACCCGGCCCGGTCGATCCGGTTGCGAGTTGGATGACATCTCCCATTTCACTCACGCGCTTGTCGCCACCATTTTTGTCGTCGCTGTCACGAATAATATTTCCGATATTCGTTGCAGTAACTGTCGGATCCGGAATTATCCTAAGCTGTTTTTCCTGATTGAAAACATCTTTAGATGCGATAACACCGTAAACACGAGGTGAGGCAGCCGGATAACCAAGAATGGTGACCGTTTCACCTTTCTTCAAGGTGTCGTAGTTATCGTAAAGTTCAACTTTTGTAAGCTGTCCCGGAACATCGATCTTGATCAAGGCCACATCATGACGGTCGGAGACCTGTTTAAGTTGGGCGGCCATGCGGTTTTCCTTACCCGCGAGCGTGACATCTAGTGTGTCATCTACACCCTTGAGAGTGCCTTGAAGTTGTTTGCCTTCCTGCTTGGTATTTGCCGGAACCCAATCAGTAGGTGGAGGTACAAGAGATGTGCTGGCCAGACGACCGTCCGGTGTGATCACAACACCGCGCGGAGTGTCCTGCGGGAAATGATATGTTGTTTTCCAAGTGGCGGCTACGTGTCGATTGGTCAGAATAAATCCATCGTTCGTCACAATAAAGCCGGTTCCTGTGTGTCGTCCGCCGACAGGGACGGTGAGGTCGGTTTTGTTGTCAGTTAATAGAGGCTCATAGGCATTTCCGGTTTGAACATAAACAGGAACGGCAGCACCAGCAGTTGGGTCGATCGGGCCTTTGCCAAGGTTAACCCCAAGCAATCTTGACAGGACCTCACGGCTATTTGGAACAAACTGGTGATAGATCTGAGCCTGTTTGGATGTATCAATTAACCGCCACGCAACTTCGATATAGACGACCGACTTTCCATATTTATCATTGATATCAGAGGCTGACAAACCCTTGCTGTCAGCAAGTTTTTTTTCAAGATCAGTTGTTTTACCAGTCGTGTCTGCACTGATAGCAGCTTCGCGGTTTTTGATATACCAATAGGCTCCGCCAGCAACACCGACGATAAGGAGCAATACTAATAATCCAGCAATAGCTCCGATAACTCCAAATTTGCGGCCTTGAGCGGCTTTTGTTTCGGAAACCGTCTGCGAGATCATACGTTCGACAGTCGCTTTGCCGACTGTACCTGCAGGTTTTCCACCACCGCTTGCAGTTGCTGCGACAGCATTAGTATCTACCATGCGAGTTGCCGGAGCGGTTTGCCCACCGGTTTCAATCACTCTTGTAGATTTAGCGTAATTTTCTGGTTTTGGTTCAACGTCGAAAATAAATTCCGGCCCGCCGGGACCAAACTGCACTGAGTCGCCGATATTCAGCTTCACAGTTCCTGTTACGCGAGCTTTGTTTAGAAACGTGCCATTGGTGCTATTCATATCCGTTAACCGAAAGCCGTTAGGGTCGGCAGGGTCGCGGGATATCTTAGCGTGTTCGCGTCCAACGAGGTCGTCGCGGTCCGGGTCATACTTGACGGTCGCACCTGTGTCTCGACCAAATATAAGTTCGTTGTGATGTTTAAGGGCAAATTCTTCAACCTGATTAGCTTTAGACCCACTCAGGTGTTTGATGAGCATTCTTTCCATAGTTATTCTCCTTAACAAGCAACGGCAAAATAGCTAAATGTCAGCCCGCTAACTTGTCTTATTTTATCAAAGTGTTCGGACGAAAATTAAAATAGTGTGTTGGCGATTTTACTATAAAATTGCCATAACTATATATAAAAAAACGTATTATTTTATTTCTCTGACCTATAATGCGATATTTTTAAATAAAATGCGTCAAAAATGATCGATCTTTTAAAATAATAAAGGCGGATCAGTACTCCGCAAGCAGTCTTTTGCCTATTTCGACAATACTAATGTAATCGCGATAGCCTCACCCACGCTCTAATGCCTTTATTCGTTCGGCTGCGGCTTGGAGAGTCTCGTCCTTTTTACAAAAGCAAAATCGAACCAGTTGTGAGCCGAGACTTGGGTTGTGATAAAACGACGAACCGGGAACCACTGCTACACCGATCTCGCGGATGAGGTGTTTTGTAAATTCGATGTCATTGGCAAAACCAAACCCCGAAATATCACACATGACATAATAAGCTCCGGCAGGCGTATCACATTTGAAACCGGCATTTTGCAGAACGGGCACGATGAAATCACGCTTCTTCTGATATTCGCGTTGGAGTTCGTCGTAGTAGCTTGGCGGTAAACTCAGAGCATAAGCTCCGGCGTGTTGGAGAGGATTTGCTGCTCCGACAGTCAGAAAGTCATGAACTTTGCGGATCGCTGACGTTATATCAGGCGGAGCGATGCAATAACCTACACGCCAACCGGTCACAGAATATGTTTTCGAAAGTGAATTAACGACCACCGTGCGCTCGCGCATTCCCTCGATAGTTGCTATGCAGACATGTGTCTGCGGATCATTGTCCGCACTACCGTTATATATGATGTGTTCATATATCTCGTCGGTAAAGCATAGTGCATCATGCTCTTTGCATAGGTCGGCTATGAATTCGAGTTCGTTGCGTGTGAACACTTTTCCGGTCGGATTATTAGGGTTACAGATAATTATCGCTTTAGTCTTTTCATTGAAAGCGGCTCTAAGTTCTTCGTGGTCAAAGGTAAAACCATTATCGGTTCGGTAAAGCGGCACGTGTCTAGGTGTCGCGTCCGAGAGGATCGCATCAGGAGCATAATTTTCATAAAACGGCTCAAAAACAACAACCTCTTCGCCCGCGTCAACAGTTGCCATCATTGCGGCGATCATCCCTTCGGTAGAGCCGCAGGTTACAGTTATTTCCGTTTCCGGATCTACATCGAGGCCTAGAAACCAGTTTGTTTTTGCCGCAATAGCGTCACGAAAGCTTTTCACACCCCATGTGATCG
>JBKJRA010000210.1:0-3676 GCA_046594975.1 Pyrinomonadaceae bacterium
CGGGGCCGAGATTTGGCCGCGGCCGCTGGATGCGTCACATGGAATGCGATAGGCGTATGGACATGGAATTGCAGCAGCAGCGGGAAGAAATCAGGCGGCTGCACGAGCAGCTCGACGGGCGTCAAATGAAGACCTTTACCATGGACGATGCTGAAATGGATGAGATCCCGAACGATATCCGCGTGCCTCTTCCGCCGCCGAATCCGGTCGCTCCGCACTTCAGACGATAAAGTTTTATCAATCTTGGTCCACAGATTAACGCGTGTCGAAAGGATGTGTTAATCTGTGGATTCCTATTTATATGGACGAACAAGAGGCTCGAAAACTGATCTGTGAGGTCGGCAAGTTGCTGTACGAACGCAGCCATGTCGTTGCGTTTGACGGCAATGTCAGCATACGGCTCGACGAAAACACAGTGCTGGCGACGCCGACGATGACGTCTAAAGGGCGTATGACAGAAGACTGTCTCGCATTGACAGACCTCGATGGCAAGCCTCTCTCGGACAAAAAAGCATCGTCCGAACTCGCGATGCATCTGCTGATCTACAAGATGCGGCCGGACATCAAGGCTGTCTGCCACGCACACTCGCCGCATGCTACGGCATTTTCCGCTGCGGGCCTCGCGATTGATGCACCGATATTATCTGAGGTCATTTTAACGTTAGGATGCGTACCGCTGACCGATTACGGAACGCCCTCGACCGACGAACTGACCGAAGCGATGAAGCCTTTTGTGCCACACCACAACGCATTGTTGATGGCGAATCACGGTGCTGTCGCCTACGGCGAACATCTGTGGCAGGCGTTTGATCGGCTCGAAACATTGGAACACACAGCAAAGATCTCGATCCTTGCAAAAGCTTTGGGTGGAGCTAACGACCTGCCGAAAGACGCCATCGAAAAGCTTATTCATATTAGAGAAAAGGCCGGGTTTTTGGGAGAAAATGCTCGGTGTCAGGCTTGCGGGTATTTGCACGAAACAAATATTTCGTGCGATCTGGACGTAAATTACCCTTCGCAGGATAAGACAAACGGACAAAAGATCTCATTTACACGCGAAGAATTGATAGAGCTTTTGAGCCAAGCGGCTAAATTGAGTTAAACTAAATTTTCAATTAGTAGTTCGTATAAACGAATCAGGAGCAAAACTAAATGCAAGAAGCATTAGGAATGGTAGAAACCAAGGGACTCGTGGCGACGATCGAAGCCGCCGACGCAATGGTCAAGGCCGCAAACGTCCAGCTGATCGGCTACGAAAAGATCGGTGCCGGATTTGTAACGGCGATCGTTCGTGGTGATGTTGCCGCTGTTAAGGCTGCGACCGATGCCGGAGCCGCTGCGGCTCGCCGCGTAGGCGAACTCGTCAGCGTTCACGTCATCCCGCGTCCGCATTCGAGCGTTGATGAAACGCTGCCAGTAGTTAAAAAGGGATAGTTGTCGGTTGTCGGTTGTCAGTTATCGGTCGATCCGAATTCTGACTACTGACTACTGATTACTGACTACCGACAATGATAATCGCACGCATAATGGGCACCGTCGTGTCCACGCAAAAGGACGAACGCCTGCACGGGAAAAAGCTGCTCATCGTCAAGCCGATCAATCTAGACGGCACTGACCAGAGCGGCTATGTTGTTTCCGTGGATACTGTCGGCGCCGGATTTCACGAAAAAGTGATCGTCGTCAGCGGTTCATCCGCCCGCCTCGCTGAGGGCAACAAAGACTGCCCCGTCGATTCGGCGATCATCGGCGTGATCGACGAAATCGATTTCACAATTTAATGCAGATAGCCCGCGTCATTGGAACTGTCGTCGCCACCGTAAAAAATTCGGCTCTCGACGGGCGCAAGTTCCTGATCGTGCAGACGCTGGATGCCGATCTCAAACCAAAAGGCACGCCGACGATAGCTCTCGACGCCGTTGGAGCAGGCGAGGGCGAATTAGTTTTCTGGTGCCGCGGCAAAGAGGCTTCATTCCCATTCAAACGCGACGAAACGCCGACCGACTGCACCATCGTCGGGATCATAGATTCGGACGCACACGTTTTTCAAGGTTAATAATGTTATTGGCAAGGGTAATCGGAAACGTAGTCGCAACGCAGAAAAATCAGCGTTACGAGGGAACTCGTGCGATGCTGTGCCGGCAGATCACGCCTGAGGGGGCGGATATGGATTACACCTGCATTGCCCTTGATTCGGTCAACTCAGGCGAGGGTGACACGGTCCTCATCGTCCAGGAAGGCTGGGGAGCATCGACAGCTTCGACGACCAAGCCCGGTGCCGCGATCGACTCGGCAATAGTGGGCGTAGTGGATTACGTTGACCTGCTGAAACAGTAACACCGCACTATAAAATGAATGTTTCTAACGAGGCGATAATGACGAGCCTTAACAAGATAAATGCACGGTTAGATGCTCTCGAAGCAACCCACCAAAAGCCGATCGCGGGCTTAAAACTCTCTCATACAAGTTTGGACAAGTTTAGCATCGCCGAGGCGATAGCTGACTCGATCTTTGGCAGCGAATTCAAAGAAAAGGCTTGCACGTTCGAGCCGAGCAAGCCTTGCGATCACTGTTCGATGTGTAATTCCCGAGGGTTCTAGCTATTTATTAGCAGGTGCCGGGGCAGGGGCTACTGGCTGAATCGGACGGCGCATCGAATTTGCATCTCCGACGCTCGGAGCGGTTTTAGCCTTTTCATCAGCTTGGAAGAATGGCTGTTCCTTAAATCCAAGTAACCCTGCGGTCAATACTGCTGGGAATGAATTCCGAGTTGTGTTGTAGGTCGTAACCGCTTCGTTAAAATCAAGACGTGCGGTATTGATGCGGTTCTCAGTTCCCGAAAGCTCATCCTGAACTTTCATAAAAGCTTCGTTGGAGCGAAGAACCGGATAGTTTTCCTGCAAACTCAACAAACGCCCGATCGTGCCGCCAAAACTGTTGTTAGCTTCAATTACCGCTTGTTTCTGCTCAGGTGATTTGTCGCCATCGGCGGTTGCCGGAGCCGCTTGCTGTGCATTTAACAAACGCGAACGTGCATCGGCAATCTGGCCGAACACCTCTTGCTCTTGAACACCAGCCATCTTAGCCGTCTCGACAAGGTTAGGTATCAGGTCGGCTCGACGCTGCATTGAGCTCTCGACGTTTGCCCATTTGCCTTTGATCTGTTGCTGTTTCGCAGTTAGATCGTTGTAGCTACAGCCTGAAAGGCCAAAAGCGGCGATCATTATTATGCTTAATAAAATTGCTCTTTTCATTGTGATATCTCCTTATTTTTCAGCGGCATCGACCGCGTCGATGACCTTTTCGATCTGCTCCATGTATTCGCCAAACAGATTGTTTGCGCTAACTTCGTCCAGATTTCCCGTGTGCTTATTTTCACGGATATCCAAGATTTTTTCAAACGGCGTCCCGTCAATACCCAGATGCTTGACTGTTTCGGCAACGATCTCAGGCTTGGTCGTAGGCGGCGTCATGCCGTTCATTATAAGCACGGCACGGAACAAAGCTGCGAAACTCGACAGGCTGTCCGCCATCAATTTCTTTAGGCCTTCGACCGAAACGGACGCTGGAATGTATTGGCGGCGAAGCTGTATCAGTTTGCTCCGCAGTTCATATTCGGCTTGCAGACGTAAGAATTTGTCAGATATATTCAGATCGACAAGCACGTCCGGGCCGTACA
>JBKJRA010000256.1:0-3924 GCA_046594975.1 Pyrinomonadaceae bacterium
CAAACGCAACGCCGCCGCATTGAAATGATATTATTGACATATGCCGCTGCGTGATGCACACAACCGGATCATCCGCGATCTGCGAATATCGCTGACCGACAGGTGTAACTTTCGCTGCTTTTACTGCCTGCCAAACGGCGAGCCTCCGCTTGCACGAAAAGAGACTATTCTCACATTCGAAGAGATCGCATATCTCTCGGATATTTTTGTCTCGCTTGGCATCGAAAAGATCAGGTTAACAGGCGGCGAACCGCTCATTCGCAAAGACGTTCCCCTCCTCGTCCGCGAACTCTCAAAACTTAAGCCTGCATTACAAGACCTCGCCCTGACGACAAACGGCTTCGACTTTCCGCGTCACGCAGCCGCTCTAAAAGATGCCGGACTCGACCGTGTAACACTCAGCCTCGACAGCCTAGACCGTGACAAATTTCTCGACATTACCGGGGTCGATGCTTTAGACAAAGTTTATTTGGCAATCGATGCAGCGAAAGCGTTTGGTTTCGAGCCGGTCAAGCTCAATGCCTGCGTCGTTCGCGGACGGAATGACGATGAGTTGGTCGCATTCGCCAAATTTGCCCGCGAGCACGATGTTGCGATGCGGTTTATAGAGTTTATGCCGCTCGATAGCGGCCACGAATGGAGCCGAGAAATGGTTGTCCCGGGCCGCGAAATTCACGACACTATCAATGCGGTTTATCCACTCAAACTAAAAGAAACTTCACGCGGCAGCGAAACGGCGTGGAAATATGAATTCGCCGATGGTGCTCCCGGCGAGATCGGAATCATTGCACCCGTTACCGAGATGTTTTGCGGAGCCTGCTCGCGCATCAGATTGACGGCCGACGGCCAGATCCGCACCTGCCTCTTTTCAACCACCGAACACAACCTCCGCGACTTCGTCCGCAGCGGTGCAACGCGGGACGAAATCGTCGGCTTTATCGAAGATGTTGTAATGAAAAAAGAACCGCGTCATTACATCAACGACGCGGAATTTGTTCCCGCAAGCAGGACGATGAGTTTTATTGGGGGATAGAACTTTGGGAAATTTTATTTCTTTGTGGACATAAACTTTTTCGAGGACTGATACCTTCGCAAGTTTTCGTGTACTTTATTTCTGCATTCTTGAATATATTCAGACTTTACTCCCCAGACTTTCGTAACCACCCAATCCGGCACCGGACTAACCATTACATGACATCTTCCACAGAGTGTTACTAAATTCGAAAAGTCATCCGAACCACCTTTTGCCCTCGGAATTATGTGATGAACTTGCCCCTTAGTACGCCTAAGGCAGGATTGACACTTATGATTATCTCTCTTAAGTATTTGAATTCGTATTTCTTGCCAAGTCGACACCGCAATTCACCTCTATCTCAATTAAAGGTAATCGAAAAGTTCTTAACGACCACTTATGATACGAGCCACCTGCTCAACCTCATAGCTTTTGCGATTACCGCGATGCTTTCGCGGTAGCAGCGGTTACCACTCCCGTTTGACATCGTAATCGTCGAACGCCGTATCTATGCTTATTATGGGCAGCCGCTCAACTTGGGCTTGGGCAATTATCAAGCGGTCAAAAGGGTCACGATGATGAAAAGGTAAGGTGGACACGGCCTTGAGATGGTCAACGGTAATGCTGAGTATTTCTATACTGTTGTCCCGCAATTGTCGGGGAAACATCTCTTCAAAGGGCTGCTTCAAATTCAGTTTACCGACGCTAAATTTAATCGCCATTTCCCACAGGCTGGCAGTACTGATAAATAGTTCGTTGCCCTCATCATCTATGAGCTGTCTAGCGTGCCCGCTGAGTTGAGCGTCACCGCCTATGAACCATATCAGAGTATGCGTATCGAGGATGTATCTCATTACATATACTCTTTGAAATCTTCGAGTGGTTCATCAAAGTCAGGAGCCATTGAGATCAGACCTTTGGCACTGCCAAACCGCCGCTTGTGCTTTTTATTTATGCGGGGAACAAGCTGCACCGATAGATCGTCATCCCGGGTGATAAAGATCTCTTCCCCTGCCGCCGCGGCATCGATAAGGCCGACTAAGTTTGTTTTTGCTTCATTAAGCGTAACTGTCTGCATAATGTTTCACCAAGATAAATTATACGTCAAAACAAAACTTACAATGCAACTTTATAAAAGCCACCAACCTTGTCTTTTCGCGATCAGCTCTGCTTGCGCCCAACCATATCCAGCCCGACTGCCGCGACGAGGATCGAGCCTTTGATGATGTCTTGCATAAAATCGCGGACGTTAAGCAGCGACATGCCGTTGTCGAGGCTCGCCATTATTAATGCACCAAGACACGCGCCGAATATTGTGCCGCGTCCGCCCATAAGCGATGCTCCGCCGATTACGCAGGCGGCGATGGCATCGAGTTCTTTTAGTACGCCTGCATCGGGTGCGGCACTGCCGACACGAGCCGTAAAAATAAGAGAAGCAATCCCCGTTAAGGCACCGAGCAGAGCATAAACTTTAATGATGTTTCGTTTGTTATTGATGCCGGAGAGCCGCGCGGCGTCGGCGTTGCCGCCGATAGCGTAGAGATACCGGCCAAAGGTGGTCGAGTTGGTCAGAAATCCACCAAGCAAAGCGACCGCGAGCAGTATCAGCACCGGTATCGGCACACCCTGATATGAATTCATCACCCATATAAACGCGACGATACCGCCGATGGGAATGATCGCTTTCAGCAGTTCGCCGCCGTAATTTGCTTCGCCGAGCCCGTAATCTTTTACGGATCGGGCGTTGCGATACGCCATAAATAACACAAAAGCTATTGCCGCCGCCGCCAATATCCAACCGACCGACAGCGGCAGGTTATTGTTACCGATCGCTTTGAATGTTTCATTAGATATCGGTATCGTGTTGCCGCCGAGTAGCCATTTCACCGCACCGCGCCATGCGAGCAACCCGCCGAGCGTGACAATAAACGCCGGTATATTCAGATACGCAGTCAATGCTCCGTGAAACGTCCCGATCACCACGCCGACCACAATGGCAGCGACTATCGCCGTTGGCAGGCCGTATTCCATCACCGTCACAGCATACGCCGTGATACCGCCCGCAAAACCGAGCACCGACCCGACCGAGAGATCGATGTTGCCGGAGACGATGACCATCAGCATCCCGACCGCGATTATTGCCGTGACCGACATCTGCGTCATTAGGTTAGACAGGTTGCGAGGCGTCAGGAATATCCCGTCGGTCGCCCAGTGAAAATACACCCAGATCAGCCCTAAGACGGCGATCATGATGTATGCCCTTAAGCTGGCTTTGTTAATTTTTGTCTTTTCTTCCATTGTGGTTAATTGCTGCCGGTTGCGGCTGCCATCACTTTTTCAGGAGTCGCCTCGCTGCGTGTAAATCCGCCCGTCAGACGGCCTTCGTGCAGGACGATCACGCGGTCGGACAGTCCTAAAACCTCAGGCAATTCCGAGGAGACAAGGACGATCGCCAGGCCATCTTTCGCAAGTTTATTGATCTCGGCGTAAATTTCCTGTTTGGCTCCGACGTCAATGCCGCGTGTCGGCTCATCGAGAAATAAAACCTTTGGGTTAGTTAGCAGCCACTTGCCGAGCACGACCTTTTGCTGATTGCCGCCGGACAAAGTGTTGGTCACGGTCATCGGTGAATTTGCCTTGATCCGTAGTGATCGCATAGGCCCTTTTGCGGCCATCGACTCGCGTGTTCGATTAGTTACAAACTTCCCTGAGATCGCTTTCAACCCCGCGAGTGTCATATTGTCGAGAATCGTTTGCTCGAGTATCAGCCCATATCGCTTGCGATCCTCAGTGACAAAACCGACACCGTTTGCGATAGCGTCCGATGGCTCATTGATACTGACCGCTTTGCCGTCTATCTCGATCTCACGCGAAAATTTCCCTTGCCACGCACCGAATATTGTCATTAGCAA
>JBKJRA010000027.1:0-4609 GCA_046594975.1 Pyrinomonadaceae bacterium
ATTCAAAGGCTGTAGCAGCCAGCGTTCTGAAGCTTCGTCATAATGATTGAGGATCAGTCTCTGCGACAGGGAATCGAGTCCATCCCAAAGTTGTTCTAACGGTCGGTAATTAATACCGCCGTCATCAGACGAAAGTGCAGGTGCAAGACTAACGATGCCCGAAGTCTCTTCGTTACGTGCAAATGAGGTGAGCAGTTTTACAGCTGAGTTAGACGTTATTTTTATATTTTCGGGACGGATGTCGCCGTGTATGATCGGCGTTGGGCGCGTGTGTAATAAATGCAGAGCATCAAGTAGATTGTCTGCCCAAGACAATAATTCAGAAAGCTGCGGGTTGGGCCTATTCGGCTGCAAGTATTTTGATAAAGCAAAACCATCAATTGGTTCGATAACCAGATATTGGCGGTCAGTATCAGCGAAATAGTCCTGGACTTCTGCGATCGAATCGTGCTTGATCTCGACAAGATTCTTGGCACCACTAAGGAAAGCGGCATTTATCGCTTTCATTTGGCTAAATGTCGTGACCTTGCCATGACTGCCGACAGTTTCAGTCAAAACCACGTGGGTATTGCTGACCGTATCGTATGCATCATATGAAATGCCTGAGCCATTGCCGCCGATTGAATCGACGATCCGGTAACGCCCTTTATTAAGAACCTGATCATTTGAGAGCATATTTTATTGACAAAACCCCTTTCTGTTGCCCGAATGGACAACGTTCTTCAGCAATGTTAAATAAAGTTTAACACACTAAAATATGCTTCGTCTATAAAAAATTACGCATTAGCTTGTGAGAATTTATAGAGTTTTATTGGGCGGAATTTGAGGTTTTGTCAAACCTTTTGCGAAAGTCGTCTCCCGTGATCGCAACGGTTTTACACATTTCATAGAGCCGTGAGCGAAGGCGTGTCCCGATGCGGTCCTCTAATAACTCTTCTCGGTCGTTGCGACGTTCGTCGAGATAATTTGTGGTAAATATCGTGAGTTTTCTGTCGTTGTAGCGGGTGTTTATGACGTGAGCCATTGTGTCGCGAACCCAATCTGTTGGCTTTGAGGCTCCGAGTTCGTCTAAAACAAGGATCTCTGCGTTCAAAACTGGAGTGAGGACTTTGAGCTCGGACGCGTGTGTGCTTGGATTATATGAATCCTGAATCTCTTTAAGCAGCGAGCCGAATTCATAAAAAAGACAAGAGAATCCACGTTCGGTTAGTCCTTTTAAAATCGACACAGCAAGGTGCGTTTTGCCTACGCCTACGCTCCCCATCAACAATAAACCACGATCAACGGCAGGGTATTCGTGAGTTAATCCTGTTGCGAATTTGAACGCGAGTTTCTGTGTTTCGCTTCGAGGTTCGTAATTATTGAAATGAAATCCGTCGTAACGCTTTGGCAGTCGGACGCTTTCGAATTGGCCGAGTTGCGACTTGCGTTTACGGCAGGAACAGATCCGGGCCCCTTTGCCGAGGACTATTTCCATTCCAGTGCCATAGCAGAGAGGGCATTCATCTTTGTCGGCAGCCGTCTTGGCAGCGTCAGGCACGACAAGGTTGGGAACGGCTTTTAGCTTATGATCTTTTGCTCTTTCTTGCGGCATTTTGTTTCGGGGACGAACGGATTCTTGGATTATAGCACCCGCAGGTGCGAATTCAAGTTCGGCTTTCAAACGAGCAGTTGCCGGTGTGATATATTATTGATTAGGCAGAAGTTATGAGTTTTTTTCGCAATCTATTGATACGATTTGGTTTAGCCGACTTGAGTGTCGAGCGTTCGTCGATCGCGGTGATGTTGCTTGACGATGACACGCGTCGGCACCGCTGGTTTGCAAAAAGGTTTAGAGGCGATTTTCTGGACATCGCCCAAAATGTCGAAGAGGCAAAGCAATTGCTGTCCGAAAGCGGCTACGACGCGATCTTTCTCGATCATGATCTGTTGCCGCACCACTACGAATCTAACGACCACACAGATTTTGCCAGCACCGGATTTGCCGTTGCTCAGTGGCTGAGTGATCACCCCGATCTCCAGCGTGCCGCAACAATAATCGTACACACTCGCAACGCCGATGCCGCAATAAAGATGGTTGAGACACTTCGTGAATCAGGTCGCAACGTAGAATACTGTGCCTTTCCGATGCTCGATCTGAAAATTAAGAATTATTGGAAACGGTAAGCTAACCTATCAAGCGATGCTGTACCAAAGCCAAACAATGGTTCAGTCATTTTCTAAAGTAATAGAAATGCAGTGCTACAACCCCGCCATATCCCACTTTTTTATAGTGTCGATAATTAGGTTGGCGACCTTGTTAGTAACCTTTTTGTAATAGAGATCCGCTTTTGCCTGATCGAACGTCGGGTATCCCTGATTTTTTTGATAAAGCAAGATAGACGAAGGCGACGGAACTGCAGTCCATGTGCCAGGAGCCGGATTAGCCGTGGTCATCCCGGGGCCGGTATATTTCTCGGGGTGGACGAGCGTGCGGTCAATGGCTTGAATAAACGCGGTTTCATTGTTGCCTGCGTGTCCGCCGTCCTCGCCAAAGACCTCTTTAGTCTCATCCGATGCGAAGGACCACCAGTTGATGACGAGGGTCCGCACATGTTTCTCAATAGCGACCTCAGCGGCTACCGAAGTCAGCACTGCTGTCTGACCTCCGCCGTGGCCATTAATAATGATGATGCTGCGAAAACCATTTTTTACTAGACCCTCAAGGATCTGTTTGACGAACGGCCGATACGCTGCCTCGGTAATCTGGAAAGCTCCGGGATATGCCTCAAGCGAACCTGTAATGCCGTAGGGAAGTGTCGGTGCGATCATCGCGTTCGTTCGACGGGCGATCGTCTTTGCGATAGCGAAAGGAGCCGTATTATCCGCACCATTATTGATAACGCCATGCGGCTCAAGTGTCCCGGTCGGTAGCAAAACAGTGCTGGTTTTTGACGGCACGACATCTCTGAACTCCATCCAATTGATGCGTTCCATCTCGCGGGTGGAGACAAAGTCTTTGTCAGTTTGTGCCGTTAGGTAAGGCGTTAATAGAACCAGCAAGATCAACAACAAGTATAATTTCTTCATATATTTTAAAATCCAGCTAAAAGCTGTTAGCTGAAAGCTATGAGCTATTTTTCTTCAAAATATTTGCGACCTCGCAATTTTTCCGGCAGCAGATCGCCGTCGGGGTCGTTGCCTTCGTCTTTGCCGTAGCCGAGATCTTTCATCAATTTTGTCGGTGCGTTTCGGATCTTCATCGGGACGGGCAGATTGCCTAGCTTTTTGGCGTCTTCCATCGCAGAGCCGATAGCGTTTGTCGCCGAACGGTCCTTTGCCGCGTTTGATAGGTAGGCCACGCCGTGAGCGAGATTTAACGCACACTCCGGCATTCCAATGGTCGTGACGGCCTGGAATACTGCGTTGGCTACGACAAGTGCGGTCGGCTGTGCGAGGCCGATGTCTTCGGAGGCAAAGATGACCATGCGGCGGGCGATAAATTTGGGGTCCTCGCCGGATTCGATCATACGGGCGAGATAATACATCGCCGCATCCGGCTTGCTCGCACGCATCGATTTGATGAACGCCGAAATGACGTTGTAATGTTCCTCGCCTTTTTTGTCGTAGCGGAGAAATTTGGACTGCAGCGTCTCTGTGAGTGTTTCGATCGTGACCGAGTCGTAGAGCCGCGAGGTGTTTTCAAGCATCGTGATCGCCTGACGTGCGTCGCCGTTTGCCATTTCGATGAGCCACTCTTTTGCAGTCGGGTCTAGTTCGAAACCGGTGCGGTCGATGATCGCGGCCATATTTTCGGCAGAAAGCTCTTCGAGAACAAAGACACGCATCCGCGAGAGCAATGCCGGAATTATCTCGAAACTCGGATTCTCAGTCGTCGCTCCGATCAAAACAAGTTCGCCGTTCTCGACGAACGGCAGTAGAAAATCCTGCTGTGCTTTGTTGAAACGGTGGATCTCGTCCAGAAACAAGACACGTGGGCGACCGTCTATAGACGGCGTTTTGACGATACGACGAATGTCTTCTTTGCCTGCGGAAACCGCCGAAAGCTCGTAAAAGTCAGCTTTTATGGCGTTTGCGTAGATACGGGCGAGAGTCGTTTTGCCCGTTCCGGGCGTTCCCCACAGAGCGAATGAGAATATGTGGCCTTGCTCGACCGCTAGACGCAGAGGCTTGCCTTCGCCGACCAGATGCGTCTGGCCGACAAACTCCTCAAGGCTCTTTGGCCTGATCTCATTGGCAAGAGGTTCCATATTTATCGATAGACGCTATCATAACGCAAAAAAAGACAGCCCGCGAAAGGCTGTCTTTTTACTTTAAGAGAATGGTGGCCAGAGACGGGGTCGAACCGCCGACACGCGGATTTTCAGTCCGCTGCTCTACCAACTGAGCTATCTGGCCGCGAGCCGCATCAAAATTTGATCTTGATGCGAATTTGTAAGTGTAAATAAGCGGTTTCGCGATGTCAAATCTCATTAAAAACTTAGCTTTGCAGCGGACAGATGGTTTGGTATCTTGTTACCATTAAAAAGAGGCTCGAATTCTATGAAAACCAGTTTATATTCACTTCTGTTTGTCTCGATATTGTTTGTGCCTGGCTGCGGAGACACGC
>JBKJRA010000086.1:0-3394 GCA_046594975.1 Pyrinomonadaceae bacterium
TGCAGGTCGAAGCCAATAAACAGCAGGTCGTTCGCACTCATCACCGCTCGAAGGGAGCGAAAGAATTCAACGGCGTGATCGCGGTCAAAATTGCCGATATTCGACCCCAAAAATAACAAGACCTTGCGCCGCTCGCTGTCGTGTTTCAAAGATTTGAGTATCGAAAAATAATCGCCGTTACGAACGTTAATTTTTAGAGCGGGAAACTCGGACGTGAATTTTTTCTCGAGGAAATCGAGAGCCTCTTGAGAAATATCTATCGGTGAGTATGAAATATCTGCGTTCTGCTTTAGAAAATGGTCGACCAACACGGCTGTCTTAGTGCCGTCGCCCGCCCCTAGCTCGATCAGATCAAACGGGTTGTCGCCATTGGCAAAAGCCCGAAATATGTCATCAGTCTGTGCCGTAAATATCTCGCTTTCGCAGCCGGTCAGATAATATTCCGGCAGCTTCATAATCTCCTGAAACAGCCGCGAGCCTTCATCGTCGTAAAAATATTTTGACGACAGAGCCTTAGGGGTCGAGGAAAGCCCGGCGAGGACATCTTCGGCAAATTGTGTGAGTTCGGTTGAAATTGAAGATTCCATTTGGTTTTTTCAAACAGGATAGTCAGGATTATTGCTTGGGCGTAATCTGTAATACTCCAATTTTGGTCTAGCGAAATTGACCAATAAGCCGACTTCGATGCCTGTTGCATTCAAATAATTGATTACTTGGGCTTTATGTTCAGGAAGAATCCCATTCACTGTTTTTAGCTCTATTAATACTTTTCCGTTAACGATAAGATACGCATAGAAATCACCAACAATCACATTTCGAAATTTTACTTTTAGTGGTGTTTGAGCAATAACCTCCATTCCTTTGTGACTGAGGGCTACTACCAAGGCTTTTTCATAAACTGATTCTAAAAATCCCGCACCCAACTCATTAGATACTTCAAAGCAGCACTCTAGAATCGTCCGGGTTAATTCTTCGTGTTTCATACTGCTTATCCTGCCTATCCTGTTAAACCCCTATCTCGACAATCTGATTCCCGTGAATTGCCATCTTAGGTGCGGGTGGAAAAAGTTTCTGTATGATGGACGACTGTGTCCGGCAGGCGTTACGACTGATGCTCCGCGCAGCACCATTTGGTTGATCATAAATTTGCCATTGTATTCGCCGACCGCTCCGGCGGCTTTCGCAAAGCGGGGATACCGCAAATATGCACTGTTTGTCCATTCCCATCGCTCGCCCCAATCGAATTTGCTGCTCGCGATCTCCCATTCGGCTTCGGTCGGTAGACGGCAGCCGCTCCACTCGGCAAATGCCGCCGCTTCGTAATACGAAACGTGGCAGACTGGGGCATCAAGTGGTAATTTTCTGAGGCCGCCGAGCGTGAAATGATGCCAATCGCTATCTTGCTTATGCCAATACAGCGGCGAATTTATTCCATTTTGATTGACCCAATCCCATCCTTCTGAATGCCAGAGATTGAAATTTTCGTAACCTCCATCGGAGATGAATTTCATAAACTCTCCGTTTGTTACGAGCCGGGCGTTGATCGAAAAATCGTCGAGATAGACCTTGTGGCGAGACAATTCGTTGTCAAAACAAAAGCCTTCGCCGGCATGACCGATCTCATAAATACCGCCCTCGACGTCGAGAAACCCAGTCGCTATCGCTCCCGGTTCTGACAACTCTTCGACGGCATAGTTTTCACGATAAACCGGAAATAGCGGATTGAGGCTGAAGGTGTATTTTAGGTCGGTCAGGAAAAGCTCTTGGTGTTGCTGCTCGTGATTGAGCCCGAGAACTACAAGTTCGCGGGCATCTTCGCCGAAGTCAGAGGAAAGCAATTCGGTCATCTTTTCATCGACATGTTTGCGATAAGCAAAAACCTCTTTGATCGTCGGTCGGCTGATGTCTCCGCGATGATCGCGGGCGGTGCGCGTCCCGACGGAGTTGTAGTAACTGTTAAAAAGACAGCCAAATTGCTCGTCAAAGACCTGATATCCGGGACTGTATTTTTTGAGAACCATCTCCTCAAAAAACCACGTCGTATGTGCAATGTTCCACTTCAGCGGCGAGACATCGACGACCGGCTGCGGAATGTAATCCTCGATCTCAAGCGGCTCACAGAGCTTTTCCGTGTAGGCCCGAACCTCTGCGTAAAACGCACGCAGATCGAAAGATAGACTGGTCTGATGGCTGGCTGTCATTTGTATAATTAAACCAAATTAAAGACAAAGGAAAAAGCAAAAAGTTAAAAGATGAAACTAAGAACGAAGTAAATTTATATACCTTGACCCAGTTTTATCAAGGCTTCTTTGCAGATCTCGGCGAGATAAATGTCCGGAGAATTAAGATATGAACGGAGCAGCGCGACAGACGATTCGTCGCCGATAGCACCGAGTGCAAAGGCGGCTTCGCGGCGAGTGTCATCCGCTTCTTTATTATTTTGCAAGACATTCGTTAGCACGACGACAGCGTTTCGAAATACCGGGAAGGTATTTAGCACAGGTTCGCCGCCAGCAGTTTCTTTATATTTTGTCGGCAGGAAATCTTGCGGGGTTGTGACGCGGCTTTTACTTGTTTTTATAATTTGAGCAATTTGCCCTATCGACCTCGCGACCGACCGGCGTAGATATTCATTCGAATCATTCTCATTTGCCGGCTTTTTCTTGAGTATTGTTGTCAGAGCGTCAATCGCGGCCGGGTCTCCGATCTTGCCGAGAGCAACCGCAGCTGCGGAGCGAACTTCGGCGGCAGAGTCTTTTTGAAGCGAATGGACGAGGGGTGATGTCGCTGATGCGTCCCCGATCTCGCCCAAGGCGAACGCAGTTTCGTTACGGACAAATGGGGCTTTGTCATTTAAGAGAGATAGTAAAAGCTGAACAGCTTGTGCTTTAGGCAGAAATATGACTGCCGTTGTGGCGGTTGCGCGGACAAGTTCGTCGATGTCACTCAATGCCGGGATCGCCAATCTTGACGCTGCCTCGGTATGTAGATCTTTGATCTGAAAGAGAGCATTTCGCTTAAGCTCGGTATTGCCGGAGGCGAGGTCGGTTCGGATCGAGTCAAGATCTTGGGCGGAAGAATTGCCCACAAAAAACGCGAAAGATACGAAAATAAGAGCAAGATTTAAAAAGGTTTGACATGAGGCCAAACGTCTCCGCTTCTCCTTTTCTCTATTTGGCCCCATCTTTTTTTAAGCTGCTCGTTGGGCGGTTTGTCTAAACATTCGTTCCCACTCGTTGACCTGTCGTGCACGGCGGTTCTCAACGGCGTTTGCGAGAGTCGCTATTACGTCATCGACGCGGTCGATATTTCTGGCTGACAGATTTTGGTTGATATAGCTGCGTGGGGAATTTGTTCGTTTGTCGATCTCGCGACCGGGATCGCTGTTTATTCG
>JBKJRA010000175.1:0-7625 GCA_046594975.1 Pyrinomonadaceae bacterium
CTTTGCCGGGATTGTTCCAGGCACCATCGGTCACGCCGACGTAGTTATCAATGACCTTGATGTTCGGATTGACCGATCTCGCACCTTCGGCGTAGCCGGTCTCAAATTTGTGAATTAGCGGTATGTCCATACCCCCCAAGAAACCAAGCACTCCTGTTTTCGATTTCGAAGCGGCGATCATGCCGACGAGGTATGAACCTTCGTGCTCACGAAAGATCAAGGACGCGACGTTTTTCTTCGGAGTTTTACCGTCTTCCTCAAATATCACGCCATCAACTATCGCAAATTTTGTGTCCGGATAATCGGTCGCGACCTTTTGCATGATCGGCCCCTGAGCAAAACCGACGCCGAAAATGAGATCAAATTTCTTTTCAGCAAAGGCACGCATCGCAGGCTCGATAGATGTCGGGTTTCCCGGTTCGACATCGTAGAGACAGATGTCCATGTCCTGCTGGGCACGTTTTACGCCTTCCCAGGCGGCGGCGTTAAACGAACGATCGTTCTTACCGCCGATGTCGAAAACGATGCCGACCTTGATCTTACAGCCCTCGCGGCGGGCCTCAGCACGTTTCGCACACGACGTCAGCAGGCACGCTGCAACAATAAAAAGACCCGACAAAATTGCTCTAAGTTTCATAACCGTTTAGACCGTCGCCTTTATCAATTTGGTTGTCTTGGGGATTTCCTTACTTATTTTATATGCATTTCGCAGTTTTTCGCTAATGGAATCGGCCTGCTTTTGCCGCCGACAGTAAATAACGCCGAGCGGCTCGCCTTTGCGGACCTTGTCGCCGGTCTTTTTCATACACGCAAGCCCGACCGCGTGATCGACTCCGTCCTCAGCCTTTATGCGTCCACCGCCGATATCGCAAACCGCCCGGCCCACTGCAAATGTATCCACCTCCGACACATAACCGCTCGTCTCAGCAATAACCTCGACTTCACGTAAGCCCTTTTTCAGCAATACTTCCGGCTTATCGCAAACCTTCGGGTCACCGCCTTGGAGCTCAATATTTTGCCTAAATCGTTCAAGCCCCTCGCCCGACCTCAAAACATTTTCAATTCTCAACTTTCCACTTTCAACTGTTTTTTCGATCTTGCATTGGACGAGCATATTTGCCGTTAGCTCGATCGAAAGTTCGAGCGTCGGCATCATCGCTGCATCGGCTTCGCCGCGAAGAATTTTCAAACATTCATAAACCTCGTGAGCATTGCCGACGTATTTGCCAAGCGGCTGGCTCATATCGGTTATCAACGCCTGCGTGTTCACCTTAAACGCCCTGCCGGTTGCACATAATTCCTCGGCGAGCTTTTTCGATTCGCTAAATTTTTGGATGAACGCTCCGGAACCTGTTTTAACATCTAGCACAAGAGCATCAAGTCCCTCGGTGAGTTTTTTGGACATTATCGATGCTACGATCAGCGGGATGTAAGGCACCGTAGCAGTCGCATCTCTCAGGGCATAAATCTTTTTGTCTGCCGGAGCGACTTGTTTTGTCTGACCGATCAAACCAAAGCCGCAGGCTTTCATCACTGTCTTAAGTTTTGTGAGAGAGAGGTTTACATTGTAACCGGGGATAGATTCGAGTTTGTCGAGCGTCCCGCCGGTGTGGCCGAGACCGCGTCCTGAAACCATCGGAACTGCGATGCCGCACGCCGCAGCAAGCGGTGCAATTATCAGCGAAGTTTTGTCGCCAACGCCGCCGGTCGAGTGTTTGTCGGCTTTCGGGGCATCGATGTCGGAAAAATCCATTATCGTGCCCGAGTGAAGCATCGCACTCGTGATCGCGTTTTGCTCACGGCGGTTCATCCCGTTCACAAACATCGCCATTATCAGCGCGGTGATCTGGTAATCCGCCCAACCGCCATCACACACGCCATCGATAAATATGCCGATCTCGGCATCCGACAGCGATTTGCCATCACGTTTTTTTGCAATTATTTCTTGTGGACGCATATTGTCAGAACCGGAAGATGTCCAAGTTTCGCACAAACGAGGGAGAAATTAAATGTAAGATTAAGCCACGAATGCACGAATAGATCGAATCGCTTTATTCGTGCATTCGTGGCTATCCGATCCTATTCTGATTTCACAAGCAATACAACGACCTCAGCCCGAACGGCACGTTTTTCGCCGACCGCATCCACCTTTTCTCCGGTCTTTGCCTTGACGCTGACCTGATCTATATCGATGTCGAGAACTTTAGCGATATTTTGCCGCATCTGTTCGATGTGCGGACGGAGTTTTGGCAGTTCGAGATCTATGACTGAATCGAGATTGGCGACAGCATAGCCGCGTTGTTTAATAAGCCCACGAGCATAAAGCAAAAACTCTGAGCTTTCGGCGTTTCGCCAGCGCTCTTCGTCGTTTGGAAAATGCGTGCCAATATCACCCAGAGCCAACGCTCCAAACAAAGCATCCGTCGCCGCGTGCATCAGCACATCCGCATCCGAATGCCCGTCAGCACCGAGTTCGGACGGTATCGTAACGCCGCCTATTACCAGTGGCCTATCCGCGACGAGGCGGTGAATATCTGTGCCAAAACCAATCCTATGCATCGTTTTTCAAAAACATCTCAGCGAGCGTTAGATCTTCGAGCCGTGTGATCTTGATATTACGTGAGCTGCCCTCGACAGCAGCGATCTTAATACCGAGTTTTTCAACCAGATAACATTCGTCAGTAATATCTTCGTTGAGATCCGCGTTTTCAAATGCTTTATTGAGAATATCGTATCTGAAAGCCTGTGGCGTCAACGCCCTGCGTAGTTTTCTGCGGTCGATAGTGCCAATGATAGCGTCGCCGTCGATCTCTTTGATCGTGTCGGTCAATTCGCCGACGAGACAAGCGGCTCCTGTTTCGTCCGCTTGTTCGATGGTGCTTGTAATTTCCTCGACCGTCACAAGCGGCCTAGCTCCGTCGTGAACAGCGATGATATTCGCCGTTAAAGCATCGATCTTCGCAAGGCCGTTTCTTACTGATTCGGCTCGCGTCTTGCCGCCGGTGGCGACCGCTCGCAGTTTTTTGATATTTTGATGTCCGTCGAGTTTTGCAAACTCGCCGCAACCATCGACTGACAAAACCAGCACGATCTCATTCACCGCCGGACAAGCCTCAAATTTTTCTAAAGTGTGTATGATTAACGGTTTGCCGAGTATGCCGGTAAATTGTTTTGGTTGCCTCGCCGCAAATCTCGATCCGGTTCCTGCGGCAACAATGATGGCAATATTCATTTGTTTAGAGTGCAAACTTTAGTTTGTTTTTGCACGCCCGGAAACAAGCTAAAGCTTGCACTCTGAACTTAATCGAGTTCTTCGATGATCGTCGTCTGGCGCAGCTCACGTGTCGCTTTGCGAAACCCAAGCGATCGCGAATCGTGTATCTCAAATGTAGATTCAGTCGTCGTCTGTGTAGTCGGAGCAACCTGAGCTGTTTGTGGCGGAGCCGATTCACGCTCATCCCACAGACGGCCAAATATCATCTTGCCTGCGGTCGTTTGCAGGACACTCGTGACAGCGATGTCGGCAGTTTTGCCGATCAGTTTGCGGGCATTATCGACCACGACCATCGTGCCGTCATCGAGATAGGCGACGCCCTGCGTGTATTCCTTGCCTTCTTTGAGGATAAAAACCCGCATCGCTTCGCCGGGCAGAACGACCGGTTTTAAGGCATTTGCAAGCTCATTAATGTTGAGAACCTCAACGCCGCGAAGCTGTGAGACCTTGTTCAAATTAAAATCATTTGTGACGATAACTGCATCAAGCTGGCTGCCGAGCTCGATCAGTTTTAGATCGACCTCTTTGATCGTCGGAAAATCGGTCTCGACGATCTGCACGTCGAGTTTGCTGTTGTTGCGCAGACGTTGCAGCATATCGAGCCCGCGTCGTCCGCGCTGACGTTTCGACGAATCGGCAGAGTCGGCGACCTGCTGTAATTCGGCCAGGATAAAGTGCGGGATGATGAGCGTGCCGCCTAAGAATCCTGTCTCGGCTACGTCCGCGATGCGACCGTCTATGATGACGGAGGTATCGAGGATTTTGTAATCGTTTTTGACGTGTTTGTCGCTAAAGATACCGCCGAGAGCTGACAGATCGAGATAATCGCCCTTTGCCGCACCAACCATCAGGCCGACGTAGCCCATAAAAAAGGCGAGCGAGATGGTCAAAAATGTCTGCATTTCAGCCGAAACTGCTGCTTCCTTTTGGATAGAGATCAAAACGCCGATGAGAAAAGCACCCGAGATACCGAGTATCGAACCGACCGCCGCCCCGATCAAGGTCTTTAACGATGCCCGGCGGACACGCATTTCAAAGCCGATGACAATGATGCTGACTAAAGCCCCGAGTCCTGCCGACAATAACCGGCGCGTCTGTTCGTCGCCGAAATTACCGAGCCCGAACCGCTGCGTGCGCTCAAACGGATTGAGCAGGTAGCCCAGTAAAATGAGCAATCCCACAAACGCGATCCGCAGTATCAGTATGTCCAACTTCATCGTTTGAAATTTTACCACGAAAGTCGATTGTGCGTTAAAAGCCTAAACGCCTTTCATCAGTTTTCTTTACACACCTATCAAAAGTCGATTCGGCTGTGTTTTTCAGACAATTGAATGCTGAATTTTCGCTCCGTCGATCATCTGTTGTATTCTTGTCTTTCAATGGCAAAACAACCTGCAACGATCTACGTATGCCAAAATTGCGGCGGTCAGTCACGCAAATGGCTCGGACAATGCCCTGACTGTAATGAGTGGAATACGCTCGTCGAGGAACGTTTTCGCCCGACTCCGGCAGCTGGCTCAGTTGTCAGTTTCAGATCCGGTCTGTCCACAGCGTCGCCGATAGCTTACGATTCGATCGAAGCTCAGGACGACGACCGCACTTCGTCCGGAATTGATGAACTTGATCGCGTCCTGGGCGGCGGCATTGTAGCCGGTTCGCTCGTGCTGATCGGCGGTGCTCCGGGCATCGGCAAATCGACGATCGTCATTCAAATGGCGGATAAACTTGGGCGAAACGGAGCGAAAGTTCTCTACATCTCCGGCGAAGAGTCCGAAAGACAGATAAAAATGCGTGGCGAACGGCTCGGTATCGCTGCTGAGAATCTTTTTCTGCTGCCCGAAACAAATCTCCAAGCGATACTCGCCGAAACTGACAAACTGCGGCCTGATTTCGTGATCGTAGATTCGATCCAGACTGTTTTCAGCGACAAGATCGAATCGGCTCCGGGCAGCGTCTCGCAGGTCCGTGAGGTTGCGTCGCAGTTTATGATGTTTGCCAAACAAACTGCTACACCGGTCTTTCTAACCGGACACGTTACTAAAGAAGGCTCCATCGCCGGGCCGAAAACTCTTGAACACATCGTCGATACCGTCCTCTATTTCGAAGGCGACCGCCATCACAACCACCGCATCATTCGTGCGACAAAAAACCGCTTTGGAGCGGCGAATGAGATCGGTGTTTTCGAGATGACAAACGCGGGATTGATCCCTGTCGGCAATCCGTCTGAGCTGTTTTTGCAGGAGCGTCCCGAAAACGCGACCGGCTCGGTCGTCACGGTTTGTATGGAAGGCACGCGTCCGATGCTCGTCGAGGTGCAGGCGTTAGTAAGCGGCACAAAATTTGGAACGGGACGGCGAATGACGCAGGGGTTTGATCAAAATCGGACTTCTCTTTTGATAGCAGTTCTCGAAAAACAGCTCGGCTTTCAACTTGCGGGCGATGATGTTTTCGTCAATATCGCCGGCGGCATCGAGGTTGACGAGCCCGCCGCCGATCTCGGCGTCATCGCCGCCATCGCTTCGAGCTTTCGCAATCTACAAGTGCCGCCCGAAACCGCCGTCTTCGGCGAAGTCGGCCTAACCGGCGAAGTCCGCGGAGTATTACAAGCCCAAGCCCGCGCCCGCGAAGCCCAAACCCTCGGTTTTAAGAAGTTAATTTTGCCGGAGTCGAATAAGAAAGGATTGGAGAAATTGTTGGGAATTCGCGTTATAGGAGTTAAGAATCTCGAACAGGCGATGGATGAATTGTTTTAGTATCTATCGTCGCCGGTCATGATGCGTTGGAGGACGGCGTCGCGTTTTTGGCGGATGTCGGTGACGCGGGGCGAGGGGTCGTCTCCGACGAATGTCGGCGGCGGCGTGAATGGGTCGATCTGGAGCGGGACGCCTTCGGTTTCGAGTTTGTGGGCGATTATCTTTGAGATCAGCGACTGTTCGAACTCGCAAATGTCCATAAATCTAAGTCCAATGCCGGTATTATCGAATATGTAAAGAGCTTTGCAGTGAAGCGGCAGGAAATTACCGTTAGGCAGCTCGATCTCCATCCTAAATTCGTCGCCGATCAAGATGCTGTCATCCCACGCGATAAAACATCCGCCGATACTGATCTGATCGATCCTTGTCGATTGCTTTTCGCCAAATTTGGAATAGATGATCGCCGGAATATCGAGCGAAAATCGAATGTGTTGGCGTTGATTGATCGACATTTTTTCGGAAAAGCGACAAAGATAAAGGCTTTTACTATTCTAGCGGTTATTTCCGCAGACACGCAACAAAATAAAATTGCACTATATGTACGAGTTGCGTGTATCGCCCTTACTTACGCGCGGGCTTGCGCAAAAAAACCGCCCGTAAAGAGCGGTTTTTGTATTAATTTGTGATGAACGATTAGTTGTTAGCGGCTTCGGCTTTCGAGCAATGCGTGTTGAAAGCGTCGATCAGCGACTGAGCGATGGTGAGCGGCGGTCGGCCTTCGAGGTCTTTGCGTTCGAACAGCTGGACAAGCTCGCCGTTCTTTAACAATCCGATAGCGGGCGACGACGGCATATAACCTGTGAAATATTCGCGGGCCGTTTCCGTCGCGTCGATGTCTGCACCGGCAAACACCGTGATCGAACGGGCCGGTTTATGCTCCGAATTTTGCAGAGCCATCGCGATGCCCGGACGAACGCCGCCGGCAGCACATCCGCACACGGAATTAACGATGACCATCAAGGTTCCGTCAGTGTTTTTAACGGCTTCATCAACTGCTTCTGTGGTTTTTGCTTCTTCGATCCCCAGCTGCGAAAGCTCCGCACGCATTCCGTGGATCATGATTTCTGGATATGGCATAGTTACCTCAATTACGAACTTAAAATTACTAATTACGAAAGATCATTAAACCTGACCTTTTTTTCAAGTATCAAATACGGAGCCTCATAAGTCAAGTAGGTTCCCGAATATAGAGCCTCGTTTGCCGTCTAACTTCTTATTCTTTAGAATTAAGTTTCAATACGGTTGTGTGTGGTTGAAATGAACTAAATGGCAATTGAGATCGAGAAAAAATATCGTCTGGACAAAAAGCGTCTAGTCGGGCTGACGGCGAAATTGGGTGAGCTCGGGGCCGATTTTACGAGTGAAGTATTTGAAGAAAACTACCTGCATCGCGGCGGTCTCATTGACGAACGCGGTGCAGTGCTGCGACTGCGAAAGACTAACGAAAAGACGATCTTTACCTACAAAGAAAAGGTCATAAACGATAGCGATTTCAAACATCAGATCGAATTTGAGACCGAAGTTTCAGACGTCGAGGCAACCGAACACATCATCGAACGCCTCGGCTACAAACTCGCCGTTATCTACGAAAAGCACCG
>JBKJRA010000130.1:0-3022 GCA_046594975.1 Pyrinomonadaceae bacterium
GCGTCGGCACAAAAGCGAAAGCCGGTGGAGGAGTCGCAAGTTCAGACGGCTCCGCTGGTGGTGACTGCCGCGAGATTTGATATTTCACCGCCTTTTAGAACGATGGCGGCCAGCCGAAGGTCGCGGAAGATCGATAAAGAAGAGGACGACAAGGGCGAGCTCGGGCCGGTGGGCGATCTGCACCACGACCCGGATGCTGCTCTGCAGACGGTGATGGGTAAGGGCGTTTTTAACAGCGATAACGAGACGCCGACCCTCGGCGTGAGTTTTAACGGCATCAGTAATCCGACGGGATGCGGCGGGTGTTCGCCGCCGGATCCGGACGGCGAGATCGGCCCGAACCATTACGTGCAGATGGTCAATCTCAAGATCCAGGTATTTAATCGTGCCGGAACCTCGGTTTTTGGCCCTGTGAATACAAACACGCTATGGACAGGTTTTGGAGGTGATTGTGAGACCGAAAACGCCGGTGACCCGGTTGTGCTTTACGATCAGATGGCGAACCGCTGGCTGATCAGCCAGTTCAGCAACTCGACCGCCCCCTTCTTTAACTGTGTCGCGATCTCGCAGACGCCGGACCCGACCGGTGCGTACTATCGCTACGCTTTCTCGGCACCGAGCTTTCCCGATTATCCTAAATACGGCGTCTGGCCTGACGCATATTACCTCAACACACGCGAATCCGGCGTCGGCGTGCTCGGTATGTATGCCCTCGATCGTGCTCAGATGCTGATCGGCAACCCTTTGGCGACGAGCATCAGGTTTACTGTCACCCAGACAGGAACCGGGCCGAATGGACTACTACCCGCGGATATGGACGGTAGCATGATGCCACCTGAGGGCAGCCCTAATTACTTTGTCGGGACGCGTGATGATGACATCGGGGCGTCTGGGGATGCGTTATTGTTCTACAAGTTTCATGCGGACTTTAGTGTGCCTGCAAATTCTACGCTTACAGGGCCGACCGTTGTCCCGACCGCAGCGTTTGACTCGGTATTTCCATGTTCGGGCGGCACGACGCCTTCGCGTAACTGCATTGGACAACCCGGCACTACCACGAAGATAGACATTCTCTCGTATCGCCAACGCCCGACGTTTCGTCTCGCGTATCGTAATTTTGGCACACACGAATCTCTTGTAACTTCGCAGTCCGTCGAGGCACAGACAGGAATCGCGGGGATGCGTTGGTACGAAGTTCGCAGCCCTAATACGACGCCGACGATATTTCAGCAAGGAACATATTCGCCAGACACCGTCAATCGCTGGATGGGAAGCGTCGCGATGGACAGTCTCGGCAATATCGGGATGGCGTATAATGTCTCGGATGCAACAAGTGTGTTTCCTGGTATCAGATATACGGGACGGCTCGTCGATGACCCGCTTGGCACAATGCCGCAGGGCGAGGGCGTGATCGTCGCCGGAGCCGGCGTGCAAACAAGTACCGGCAGCCGTTGGGGTGATTACAGTGCGTTGAGCGTTGACCCGTCGGATGACTGCACATTTTGGTACACCAACGAATATTACTCGGCTACGTCGGCGGCGAACTGGAATACGCGTATAGGATCGTTCAAATTCCCTAGCTGTACTGCGGTTGCACTAGCAACGGCAACTATATCTGGACGAGTCACGAATGCAGCCGGACGCGGCATTCTGGGTGCGACACTTCAACTAAGGTCCCTCGCGACCGGCGTTATCCGCACCGCGACATTGAACCGTGGCGGTGTTTACAGTTTTGCGAACTGTCCGACCGGTGAAACCTACACGGTCATGGTTTCAAGCCCGAGATTCACTTTTACACAAGCGGTTCGACTGCTTAATCTGTCGGATAACGTTACCAGCTTTGACTTTGTATCGACGCAGTAAAAGGGACCTTTTCGGTGCTCAAGATGATGGCGGGGATCTAGGTCTTCGCCATTATTTTTGTTTGATGCGAGACTGTTATGCGGCGTGTTGACTTCGATACATAATAGGAAAATACTGTCACTATATGAGCCAGATATTTGAACAAACAACGCGTACGTCGGCTGAGCTTTTCTATTCGCGAAACGACCCGAGCGATCCGCGAATGGGAGAAGCCGTATCGTCAGAGCCGGAGCAATATGCCGCTGCTGACATCGTTATTCTTGGCTGCCAGCAGGACGAAGGCGTGCGACGGAACGGCGGCCGGGTCGGAGCTGCTGCCGCACCAAACGCGATACGAGATCAGTTTTATAGGCTTACGACATTTAATCTTAGAAAAAAAGTTTTTGATTTGGGCGATGTGCGGCTTGGTGCAACGCTCGAAGATACCCACGAAATAATGACCGCCGTCGTCAAGCAGCTATTACAGGACGGCAAGCGGATCATCGTGCTGGGCGGCGGCAACGACATTTCGTATGCCGACGGACGTGCGATGGCTGAGGTTTACGGTCCCGAGTGGTGGATCGGTGTCAGCGTCGATTCGCATCTAGATGTGAGACTGGCTGAGCACCGCAATAGTGGCACTCCGTATCGGCAGTTATTAGAGGAAAAACATCTGATACCGACTTATTTTTACGAGGTAGGCTTTCAGACGCATTTTTGCTCGCCGGTCTATTACGAATATATTCGGGAGCTAGGTGTCCATCGTATCGCTCTCGAACTGCTGCGCTCTCGAGCTGAGGCCGACATCGAACTAAAAGAACAGATCAGGCAGAAATTCATCGGGCACAGCTCTTCCCTTAACACTTTTTTTGGTTTCGATATGGATGCAGTGCGTTCGGCTGACGCTCCGGGAACGTCGTCTCCGTCGCCGCTCGGATTGCGTGCGGGTGAATTTATCACGCTGGTGAAATACGCGGCTTCGCTTGCAAACACAAAGATCATCGAATTTACCGAGGTTAATCCGAAATACGATGTCGATAACCGCACAACAAAGTTAGTTGCGATAGGGATGCACCGGTTTTGTACAGGAGTTTCCTAAAAGCCCTATAGGACTATCATGAATAGATCATCAAAATTCTCTATTTGGCTCTTCCTGTTTACCTTTACTCTTGCTTTTTAC
>JBKJRA010000337.1:0-5240 GCA_046594975.1 Pyrinomonadaceae bacterium
TGGCAGATCTTCACGAAAAGTTACCATCGAGTATTTTGAAAAATAATCGGGATAGGTCTGTTCGAGTTTGGTCTCTAATTCACGTTTGCGTTGGAAAACAGGGTCGGCCGTCGCGTCGCGCATTTCGTAGAAATTTTCCTCGGCCATATCAGCTATGGCGTCGGTATTTACTTTGCGAAGCTGGCCGTATTTTTGATAGACCGTTTCCCATTCGGTGCCGTGTCGTCCGATAAGCTGGTCGAGCACGCGAACGTCTTCGAAGGCACAGTTCATTCCCTGACCGTAAAACGGCACAACAGCATGAGCCGAATCGCCGAGCAGCAAAGCTCTGCCGCCAGCGTTCCAAGGGAAACATTTGATAGTGCCGAGATTTCCTGTCGGATTGGCAAAGAAATCTTGTGTGAGAGTCGGCATCAGCGGAACAGCGTCGGGGAATTCGTGGCTAAAGAATTCCAAAACAGAAGTTTCGCTCGTGAGCTGATCAAAGGCGGAAACACGACCGGTAGGGAGTGTGTTCTTAGACTTTGCAACCAAGGAACCAAGATCACTCGTGTGTGCCAGAAATAACGTGCAGGTAAAACTACCGTCGAAATTTGGCAGGGCGATCATCATGAATTTATTTCGCGGCCAAATATGGAGGGCGTTTTTCTCAAGCCGAAAACCGCCGCCTTTCGCCGCTGGAATATGCAGCTCTTTGTAACCATGTTCGAGCCAGGTTTGCGAAAAGTCAAAACGCTCGACGCCGCCGTGCAGCATACCGTTTCGCACAGCCGAGCCCGCTCCGTCTGTAGCGATGACAGTATCGGCAGTTGCGTTTACCCCGTTTGAGAATTTCGTTTTCCCCGTGCGGCAATCGAAATAAACGCATTTAGCGTTGAAATGAAACGTGACTTCTTTGTATTTGTCAGCTTCGTTTATGAGAGCAATGTTTAGGCCGAAACGCGAAACTGAATTGATGTATTCGCCCTGCCGCCCTGAATATGGGAGTAATTTTGTATTGCCCGAAACTGTGTGGATCATCCGCCCGGTCATCGGCACCGCTGCGGCGAGCATGTATTCGTCCATCCCGACCTCGCGAAGAGACGCGATGCCTCGGTCGGACAATGCAAGATTTATCGAACGCCCGGCCGCGACCTCTTCCAGACGTATATCGCCGCGAGCCTCATACACGTGCGTCTCGATACCGCGTTTTGCCAAGTGGATGGCAAGCAGTGAACCGGCAAGCCCGGCACCAATGATAGTTACACGAAACATTCTTTTAAGATCTCAGCAAAGCGGAAAACATCTTCAAACGAGTTATAGAGCGGCGCTGGTGCAACTCGTATTACGTCAGGCTCGCGCCAGTCAGCTACTATATTACGAGCAATGACACGTTCAAACAGGCTCTTATCACCGACCCGGATCGAGAGTTGGCAGCCCCTTTGCGACGGATCTCGAGGTGTAACTATCGAAACCCTGTCATCTGTGATCTCGTCGATCAGTGTTTCAAGATAGCCCGTCAGCTTTCGCGATTTTTCTACCAATGCAGACATTCCCGCCTCGGCAAATATCTCGAGCGATGCCCGCAAAGCCGCCATCTGCAAGATCGGCGGATTTGAGATCTGCCAACCCTCTGCACCGGCTATCGGGTGAAAGTCTGGGCCCATTAAAAAGCGTGTAGCTTTGTCGTGTCCCCACCATCCGGCAAATCTGGGCAGATCAAAATTGGTAGCATGACGCTCGTTAATAAAGGCACCGCCGACGGCTCCGGGACCACCATTTAGATACTTATACGCGCACCACGCCGCAAAATCCACATCCCAATCGTGCATTTTTAATTCGAGGTTTCCTGCAGCGTGGGCAAGATCAAATCCTACGACCGCGCCAATCTTGTGTCCCGCCTCGGTGATCGCAAGCATATCAAACGCCTGTCCGCTGTAATAATTGACACCGCCGAGTAGCACGAGAGCGACCTTATCGCCTTCGCGTTCGATCGTCTCTATAATATCTTCGGTTCTAAGCGTTGAGTCGCCCTCACGCGGGGACAATTGAATCAAGGAACTAACCGGATCATAGCCATGAAACTCGATCTGAGATTTGACCGCATACTGATCGGACGGAAACGCTCCGCGTTCAATAATGATCTTGTAACGTGTCGTCGTCGGGCGGTAAAACGACACCAACATCAGGTGCAGATTGACCGTCAGCGAATTCATCACAACAGTCTCTATCGGTTTTGCACCGATGACCGATGCCATCTGCTCTGTCAAAAATTCGTGATATGACAGCCAGGGATGCTCGGCTTTCATGTGCCCCTCAACCGCTAGCTGTTCCCAATCATTGAGTTCCTGATCAACATACCCACGCGCAGTTTTAGGCATTAGCCCTAGCGAATTACCCGTAAAATAAACGACTTCCTTGCCGTCCGCCCCACGCGGCATGTGAAACCTCTCACGAAAATGCCGCATAGGATCTGTTCGATCCATTTCTTCCGCTGTTGATAAATTATTCATCATCTTCGTTCAACCATAGAGCAATTACTTCTACGTCGTATTTTGCAAATATTTTGTCGTTAGTTAATATTTGGGCACCATTTCGCTGTGCTTGGGCGACCAGGATCCTATCAAACGGATCGTGATGATACATTGGCAGTTCGGTTACTCTCAATGCATCTTGCATCGTAATCGGCAGATTATTAAGGCCCGCGTCGGCAACTTTTGCGGGGATGAGCGTAATCGGATATTCGGATAATTCGATCGCTCCTTTTCCCCACTTGACCGCTATTTCCCAAGCACTCGCCGCCGAGAAATATTTCTCGATTGATCCGTTTTCCAACAGTGAGAGTGCATCATCGGTCAATTTCTCGGGTGCCCCGTATGCCCACAGAAAAATATGTGTGTCGATGATCAGCTTCATGCGGGAACCGGAGTTTCGGATTCACCTGTAAGATACTTAACCGTATCCTCGCCGTCCAATGGTTCAAAAAAGCTGTCATTGACGACGATCTTGCCTTTCATAGAACCTATCCAGCTCGCCTTATTACCATTTGCCGGCACGAGTCTGACCGTATCTTGCCCATTGCGTGTTATAACCACCTCTTCACCATCGAGAGCTTTATTTATCATCTGACTAAGCTTCGACTTTGCCTCGTAAACACTCACTTTCATAATCTCAATCTAATCTAGTCAGACTAGCTAGTCAAGTCATATAAAGTCCAATTTATCAAGTTTCAGCCATTTTAAGGCAGTCTTGTGCAGCAATTCCGACTTAATATCGTCATTGTAAGCTGCGGATTCGATCAATTTTCCCGGCACTTCCTCACCTAGTGGAAAAGGATAATCGCTCCCCAAGGCTATTCTGTCAGCCCCGACGAGGCTTATTAAGTAATTAAGTATCTCGACATCGTGCACTAATGAGTCGAAATACATCTGGTTAAGATATTTTCGTGGGCTGTGAGGATTATCGACTGCACACAGATCGGGGCGGACACTAAAGCCGTGTTCGATACGTCCGAGCGTAGCCGGAAACGAACCTCCGCCGTGAGCAAAACAGATACGCAAGTTCGGCAACTTTTCCAACACCCCGGAAAAGATCAGCGAACAGATCGCACGCGAAACCTCTGCAGGCATACCGACGAGCCACGGCAACCAGTATTTTTTCATATCCTTTTCGCCCGCCATTTCCCAAGGGTGAACAAACACAGCCATTCCAAGCCGCTCACAGGCGGCAAAAAAATCACAGAACTGAGGCTCTCCTAGATTTAACTGATTTATGTTTGTCCCTATCTGAACACCTACAAGGCCGATCTTCTTGCATCGTTCAAGCTCTCGAATGGCGAAGTTCGTGTCCTGCATCGGGACGGAGCCGAGGCCGACGAACCTTTTTGGGCTTGTCTCTACCGTCTCAGCTATATGGTCGTTTAGAAATCTCGCGATCTCCTCTCCGTCAGCGGGCTTAGCCCAATAACTGAACATTACCGGCACAGTCGAGAGCACTTGGACATCCACACCCGCCGCGTCACATTCTTCGATCCGTTTTTCCGCACTCCAGCAATTTTCGTCCACGTCTCTAAACGCCGTTCCGTCATCTCGCAACATCCGTGCACAGCATGGCCCGTAATGGTCTAGCGAGATGAAACCGCCGTAGCCAAATTTGTCTTTCCACGGCGGAACATCTCTCGGCAGAATATGTGTGTGAATGTCGATCTTTAACATCTCAAATGACCCGGCAATTATTCAGGAAAATCTAAGCCCCACGTAAATGCGGCGACGCCTTCGCCGTGCTCGATGGCAAAGGTTCCAATCACTCCGACAAAACCGTCGGTTCCGGAGCCCGGAACCACATCTCCACACCAAGGCCCGCCACCCGCTGCATCGCGAATGCCATAATGCTGTATGACAAACGTCCCTTCGCGGCCGTCCGCCTTTGCGGTGACCCGCTCGATCACGACATAACCGCCTGTCTGCTCAGGCGTTTGGAGCAATAATCCGTAGCCCACGCTAGTGCCTTCGAGATCGCCAGTGAACGCTTTGCGAATCGTCGCTCGTCCAACATCCGTTAGCTCGTCGACGCCACCCGTCTCCGCAACGTCCCAGCCTTTGATCTCAAATGATGATGTAAGTTTCATATTTTATTTTGGGGGTTCCAGGACCAAGCCGCAATTTTTGCAGGTTCGCAGATCTTCGCTTCCGTAGAATTTTGCAAAGATGCCTTGGAACTGCGTCGTGATGTCTTCGAGCTGAAAGTATTCTTCGTAAAGTTTTTCGTTGCAGTTTTCGCAGAACCAGAGCAGGCCGTCGAGTTCACCATCAAGGCGTTTGCGTTCGATGACCAGACCGATAGTGTCGGCACCGCGAATAGGATTATGCGGCACCCGCGGCGGTAGTAGAAACATCTCACCCTCGCGGATCGGCACATCGACCGCTTTACCTTCCTCTTGTATCTGAACTGTAATATCGCCTTCGAGCTGATAGAAAAATTCTTCGCCTTCGTCCCAGTGATAGTCCTTACGTGAATTCGGCCCGCCGACGACCATTACAATAAAATCATCCGCGTCATAAACGCACTGATTCCCAACCGGCGGCTTGAGCAAATGTCGGTGCTCGTCGATCCATTGTTTGAAGTTAAAAGGTCTTTGGATAGGCATAATGCTTTTTGTTTTACTACATTATTGATGCAAAATTTAGCCTGTGATCATCACCAATTCACTCTGTTTAACCTGAATCATCATAAATCCCATTCTGGGTAATCCGAATATTTTT
>JBKJRA010000134.1:0-3035 GCA_046594975.1 Pyrinomonadaceae bacterium
GCTGTTCCTCGATCGAGGGGTCTAGGGGGCCGGAATTACCAATACATGTCGTGCAGCCGTAACCTACTAGGTTAAATCCAATATTGTCGAGATAGGGCTGTAACCCGGTGCGTTCAAGATACTCAGTAACGACACGCGAACCCGGAGCAAGAGAAGTCTTTACATAGGGCGGAACTTTCATTCCCTTTTCAGAAGCTTTCTTAGCGACGATGCCGGCTGCGATCATCACTGCAGGATTTGAAGTATTTGTGCAAGACGTGATCGCCGCGATAAGCACATCACCATTTCCGACCGTCGTATTTACAGTAGGAGAATCGTCTTCAGAATAATCGATCCTGCTCGGCGTGGGACGGTTATTCATCATCTCGATCTCGGTTCCGACATTGGTATTGATAGGCGAAACGGTGTCGTGAATAGATTCAGGAGCAGACTTTTGACTTTGTTCCCCACCACCTTCAACGGTCTCTGTCGTCGCAGCTCCCATTGTGACTAGAAAACGTTTTTCGAGGTCGCCTGCGTCTTTACCGTAGCCACCGTCAGCGGCTGATTTGGTAAATAATTCGAGAAAGCGGTCGTCGAGATTAGATAATTCGATACGATCCTGAGGGCGTTTAGGCCCTGCGACACACGGATTGATCGTGTCAAGATTTAGTTCGATAACGGTTGTGTAATCAACCTCGCCTTCGCGAGGGATACCAAACATTTCTTGTGCCTGGTAATAATTGCGGATCGTGTCGATCTGCTCTTGATCTCGGCCGGTGTTGCGAAAATAATCGAGCGTCTTATCGTCCACCGGGAAAAATCCCATCGTCGCGCCGTATTCAGGAGCCATATTCGCGATGGTCGCCCGATCTGTCGCTCCGAGGGCGGTAGCTCCTTCGCCAAAGAATTCGACAAACTTACCTACGACGTTCGCTTTGCGCAGCATCTCCGTGATCCGCAGTACAAGATCGGTCGCGGTCGCACCTTGCGGCAGTTCACCGGTGAGGTTGACGCCGACAACGTCAGGCGTAAGGAAATAGACGGGCTGCCCAAGCATTCCTGCCTCTGCCTCGATACCGCCGACACCCCAACCGACAATGCCGAGCCCGTTGATCATCGTCGTATGCGAATCCGTGCCGACGAGAGAATCAGGAAAATAAACGCCATCGCGTTCGAAAACTCCTTTCGCAAGATATTCGAGATTGACCTGATGGACAATGCCGATGCCCGGAGGCACGACACTGAAACCGTTAAACGCCTGAGTTCCCCATTTCAAAAAGCGATAACGCTGGTCGTTACGTTTAAACTCCATCTCCATGTTCTTTTGGTACGCGGCTTCGCTGCCCGCGTAATCGACCTGCACGGAGTGATCAATAACTAGATCAACAGGCACGAGCGGTTCGATGACCTCCGGATCCTTGCCCATTCGCTGCACCGCCGAACGCATCGCTGCGAGATCCACAAGCAGAGGCACACCCGTAAAATCCTGTAAAATAACTCGTGCGACGACAAACGGTATCTCGTTCGTTCGGGTATCGGTGGCTCCCCATGCGGTCAACTGCCTGATGTGCTCCTCGCCGACCTTTTTTCCGCCATCGAAATTACGCAGAACGGATTCGAGAACGATGCGGATCGAGACCGGCAGCCGCGAGATGTCGCCGAGGCCTGCTTCCGCCAATTGCGGCAGAGAGTAAAACGTTCCGATCGTGCCGTTTCCGGTGGTGAATGTTTGCCGTGTATTAAATAGATCGTGTGCCATAGTGGTGTGATGGAGCCTGAGTCCAAACTACTATTATAGAGGCCTGATGCGGCTTTTTCAAAGATACCCTTGGGAGAATCGCCAACGCCGCACTTGCTTTAACCCGCACAATCCGTAAACTCTTTTTAAAATATGAAAAACTCTAAGTTTCTTGTCATATCGCTGTTCTTCACTTTGATTTTCGTAGGGTCCGTCAAGGCACAAAACTTTGTGTCGGTGAAAGGCGGTTTCTCAATCGAATTGCCGGCGAATGCCGCAAAGGTCGATGCCATCACCGGTGCCAACGGGCAGGGCGAGAATATTACGTGGAATCTAAAACAAGGCCGCATCGCGATAACGTATGCGGAAAATAGTCCGGGCCTTACCTTCAAAACTGCCAAAGACTTCGCCGCCTTTTTCGAGGGCTTCAAGCAAGGCATTGTCGAGTTAAAACCGATAGATCTCGTCGAATCACACTATGATCTGGATCCTTATTATGGGACGGCATTGTCCGCAAAGCTCAATGGAAACCAGTATCGCTGGCGGGCCCTTGCCACTCTCGGAACCAAATATTTCATTATCTCGGGCTTCGCCTATGCAGATCAGCCAAACGCCGACAGTCTTATCCTAAAGGCTCTCGACAGTTTTAGCTTAACGACTGCTCCTGCGAAATAAGCCGCAGTTTACGCATTCAGTTATGGCAAAGAAAACTTTGTGGAAGAAGGGACGCGGAAAGCTTGGGGTGCTTGAGCCGCTGATCGGCACTTGGATCGCTGAGGCTGATTCGCCGATGGGAATAGTGAAATGCGCGCGGACGTTTACCAAATTTCATGGCACAGGCTGGATATTGCTCGACGCTGAGTGGGATTTCGGAGGCAAAAGTTACAAAGAACACGCGGTTTACGGCGAAGACAACGGTGTGCTGACATTTTGGTCGTTCACCTCGGACGGCAAACACTCGATCGGCCACCTCACCACCGCCGAAGACCTTCACCCCGAAGCCATCGCGTTCGAAGCCCAAATGCCCGCCGGCACCGCCCGCTTCATCTACTGGCCCAACGAAGACGGCACGGTCAGCTGGGCCGTCGAATCAAAAACCAAAAAAGGCTGGAACCGCTTCACGCTGCACGTTTATCACAAGCAGTAAGCCCTATTTTGAGAACCGGGAGCGGCAGCGACTGGGTTCTTGCTCTCAACATCGCTTAGTGATAAAGTTTCCGTGAATTCTAATTCACCCAAATGAATACTCTTTACTACGGCGATAATCTGAATATTCTGCGGCGGTATATCAAGGATGAGTCAGTTGATCTTGTAT
>JBKJRA010000137.1:0-3019 GCA_046594975.1 Pyrinomonadaceae bacterium
CATAAGATACGGGAAGACGGGCGTGTCGGCCTTGGCACTGGTGGCGTCTAGCGGAGCTGCCAGCAGCCATTCGGATGTCGATCTGGTCATATATCGCGGAGAAGTGTTTCGCGGGACGAGAGGTACTCGGAGAATCATTTCTCCTATACCTAATTGTGTCAGAGTTCGAGAAAGTTTTGCAATAACTTTCTGCCGTGCTCTGTTAGTATCGACTCCGGGTGAAACTGAACTCCCTCGATCTTTTTTGTACGGTGACGCAATCCCATAACCAGTCCATCAGGCGATGTGGCGGATATTTCGAGACAATCCGGCATCGATTCACGCTCGACGATAAGTGAATGATAGCGTCCCGCATTAAATGTTGCGGGCAGATCACTAAATATTGTCATGCCGTCGTGTGTGACCTCGACGGGCTTGCCGTGAACAGGTTCGGGTGCTCTGGATACCTTTCCTCCAAAATGCTGGCCTATCGCCTGATGCCCGAGACATACGCCTAATATGGGCAGCTTGTCGGCAAAACGCTCGATCACGCCGAGCGAGATGCCGGCCGCGTCGGGCGTTCCCGGTCCGGGCGAGATGAGAATTCGCTCCGGTTTTAGTTCGTTTTCTATCTCATTGACAGTGACCTCGTCGTTGCGGACTACACGCATCTCGGCACCGAGTTCGCCCAGGTATTGTACGAGGTTATAGGTAAACGAATCGTAATTGTCGATTACAAGCAACATATCAAGTTATTTGTGCCTCAAACGCAAAACCGCCGAAGAAAGCGCGTTCTACTTTTTTACTAATGCAGTTAATCATTTTAACATAATGACGCATCGCCCTTTTGGCCGCCAATATATGCAAAAATATCTCGCCGCTTTCACTCTTATCTTTCTGTTTACGATCACCGCTTTTTCTCAATCCGTTTCGCCGACGCCAAAGCCGGTCGATACCGAAAAACTTGAAAAAGAAGCCGTCGAATTTCTGCGCGAAACTCAGATCGATGTCGGCAATATGCGCTCATTAGAAAACCGCCTCAGTTTCAGTGCCGAGCTGGCGTCGCTGATGTGGTACAAAGACGAAAAAGAAGCTCGCACGATGTATCTGGGCGTGACCGGCGATTTCAAACAGCTCATAGCCGAATACGATCAGCAGATGAATTTGACGGCTGCCATGCCTGAGCTGGATGATGACGCTGGCTCCGTCAGTATGTTCAAAGAGGGCGGCACCAAGGCGCAGCTCCAACGAAAATTTGCGACAGCGATGTCTCTGCGGCAGGCTATCGCATTGAGCCTAGCCGAACACGAGCCTGATATGGCCGTAGCGTTTTATTATGACAGCGTTGCGTCGCTTAGCAATCCTGACCTGCGTGCCAGCGTGACCGGCCAGGATAATAGCTTTGAATTTCAACTAATGACGCTCGTCGCCGATACCAGCGTCGCAAAGTCGCTCGAATTAGGCAAAAAGTCGCTCGACAAGGGTGTCAACGGCCAGCACGTCGAACTCCTGAAAAAGATTTATGCCAAAGATGCCGACAAAGGTGCCGAATTTGCTGCGGCGATCATTAGCAGTCTCAAGTCGGGCGGTGGAAAAGACACTGAGTTGTGGGTCTATGGCTCGCTGCTGTCATACGCCGATGAGATCGCTGTTAAGGTCAAAAAAGACGGTAAAAAAGCCGTTATGAGCAATAACGATATGCGTGACCTCGCGGATGCATTCGGGCAAAAAATATTAGCTGCCGACGACGAATCTGCCGCTAGTTTTTACGATCTGATCGCAAAATATGCTCCGGCCAGGGCGATTCAGCTCAGGGCAAAAGCTAAAAACAAAACTATCACTACAAGCATTCAAGGTGGGCCAAATCCGACCGTGATCAGCACAACTCCCGAAACCCCGATTGAGACAGCTCCCCTTACTCCCGCCGAAGAGAAGCAGATAAAAGCCGAAGAGGAACGAGCCGCATCCGATGCCAAGATGGCGACAGATGTCATGAGTCTCGGCTCAAAATCTATGGCGAAAGATGATCGTGACAAGATCATCGCGGCGGCCCGGACAAAGATCGCGAAAACAAAAGGCAGAGATGCCAAAATAATGGGATACAGCATGCTCGCCGCACAGGTCGCGAAGTCCGGGGACAAAGACCTCGCTGATGAGATAATGAAAGATGCTGAACGGCTCGTAAACCCGCAGCCCAAGAATTATCAGGACTTTATCTTTGTCGCGATGCTTGCGTCGGGCTATGCGGATGCTGATCCGGAAAAGGCATTTCCGCTACTCAACGACACTATTTTGCGGCTCAATGACACCATCTCAGGCTTTGTAAAGGCCGCTGAATTTATTGACGTCGAGGGTGATATGATCGACGACGGCGAGTTTCAGGTCGGGCAGTTTGGCGGGTCGATGATCCGCGATCTCAGCACCGAATTGATCATCGCCCAGCCGACGCTGCGTAAATTGGCTATCGCTGATTTTTCAAAGACCAAGGCTCTCACAAATAGTTTTGACCGCGTCGAGGTTCGTGTTTTAGCAAAAATGCTCGTCCTGCGGGCGATACTCGGCGACAAAAAAGAGAACGAGGCAGACGATACCGCCAAAGATATCGTCTCGGTGCTCCGGTAAATATTACATTAAGCTCGTTCCCAGCAACCACGAGCCGCCGTCGACGACGAGAGTTACTCCGTTGATGTAGCTGGCGGCATCTGACGCTAGGAACAGGGCAGCATTCTCAATATCTGCGATCCGACCAAATCTGCCGATAGGGATTTTCCTCATAATTTTTTCCTTCAATTCAGGCATCAGCAAACGCTTCATTCCTTCGGTGTCCTCGATCGGGCCCGGGGCGATGCCGTTGACGCGGATGCCGTGGCGGCCCCATTCGGCGGACAGATTTCGGGTGATCGCGTCAACGCCCGCCTTTGCCGCTGAGACGTGTATCTGCATCGGAGTCGCGAGATAATGGAGCGTTGCCGAGATGTTCAATATCTGCCCTTTCGATTCTTTCAGTGTTTCGAAAGCTGCTCGGCAAACGTTGAACGTG
>JBKJRA010000144.1:0-11816 GCA_046594975.1 Pyrinomonadaceae bacterium
CAGCCGTGATGGCGGGCGATGTCGTCGTGTTTTGCCGAGCGGACAAAGCGTTTTGCCTTGTAATCGAACGACATATTTTTTGTCGAGACGGGTAGGCGTTTGACGACCGGTTCGATCAGGCCTTTGCGAAGAAACGACGGAACACTCGCATATTTCGTCGCGACCGTGTGGGCGTAATACATCGGATAACCGGCAAAAAGCTCATCGCCGCCGTCACCGCCGAGCGCGACGGTCACGTGCTTTCGCACAAACTGAGCGAGTAAAAATGTCGGTATCAGAGAGCCGTCAGACAGCGGTTCGTCGAGCCATGTACCAATCTCGGAGATCAGGTCGCCGGCGGTTGTCGCCGAGAGTTTTTCTTCGTAATGCTCTGTATCTAAATGCTTTGCGATTTGGCGGGCGTATTTAGATTCGTCAAACGAATCTTCTTCGAAACCGATAGAAAATGTTTTTACCCTGTCCTTCGCGTGCTGCACCGCAAACGCCGCGACCGTCGAAGAATCGATCCCGCCGGAGAGCAAAATACCAAGCGGCACGTCCGCGACAAGCCGCATCCGCACCGCGTCGGAAAGCAATTCTCGTAGCTCATCTTCTTTGCGCCTCTGCGTCTCTGCGGAAGGCTTTTCCCAGCTCATGTTCCAATACCGCCGCGTTTTGATCTCGCCGTTTTCGACCGTCATTATGTGAGCCGCCGGGAGTTTTGAGATGCCTTTGTAAATGGAAAGTGGTGCCGGGACGTAATCGAACGAGAGATATTGCCGCAGAGCGTCGAGGTTTAATTCGTGTTTTACTGCGGGGTGAGCGAGAATGGCTTTTGGTTCTGATGCATAGATTAGTTTGTCGTCGAAAAGACCGTAATACAGAGGTTTTTCGCCAAAACGGTCGCGTGCGATGATGAGTTTTTTCTTGCGCGTATCCCAGAGCGAAATGGCATACATCCCGTTGAGATGATCGACGAGGTCCTCGCCGTATTCTTCGTAAAGGTGCGGCAGGATCTCAGTGTCGCTTTTGGTTGTGAATTTGTGACCGCGTTTTTCGAGGTCTTCGCGTATTTCACGATAGTTATACAACTCGCCGTTCATCATCACTACGACCGATCTGTCTTCGCTAAAAACCGGCTGATCGCCGGTCTCGAGATCGATCACCGACAACCGCCGCATCCCTAGGGCGACGTTATCGTCCATCCAGATGCCCTCAGAATTCGGCCCACGATGCACGATCTGCTCACACATCGAATGCAGAACCGATTCGGTGTGGTTTTCACTATTTTGTTTGAGGTTTATCCAACCCGTGATGCCGCACATTGGTTAGAATCCTATTCTCTCCCGCACGGCGTAGATCGCCTTGTCCTGCGATTCGTGATAGGTGCGGACGGAGAGTTCGGCGAGCAGTCCCATTAGGAAAAACTGGACTGAGATCGCGAGCATTACTACTGTCACGACCGGTAGAGGTGTTTGGATAAATGACGTGCCGTAAAATTTCAGTACGATCGCCCAGATACCGGAGATCATCGAGAGGAAAAACGCGATCATGCCGAACATGCCGAAAACATAGATCGGTTTGGTCTGATACGACGCCATAAATTTGATCGTCATCAGATCGAAAACGACCTTGACGGTGCGGGAGATGCCGTATTTTGATTTGCCCATCGTGCGTGCGTGGTGATCGACAGGTATTTCGGCGACGCGGGCTCCAGCCCAGCTTGCGTAGATCGGGATAAAGCGGTGCATCTCGCCGTAGAGCTTTACGTCCTGGATGACGTCGCGGCGATATGCCTTGAGCGAGCAGCCGTAATCGTGAAGCGGCACACCGCCGATCCAAGAGATTATTCTATTGGCGATCTGCGACGGAATTTTTCGCGAAATGAGCTTGTCTTGACGGTTTTTTCGCCAGCCGGAGACTACATCGTAGCCTTCGTCAAGCTTATCTAGCAGGCGTTTGATGTCAGCGGGATCGTTTTGCAGATCGGCGTCCATCGGGATGAGAATATCGCCTTTTGCGGCGTCTATGCCTGCCGACATCGCTGCCGTCTGGCCGTAATTTCGCCGCAAACTTATCACTCGAACGCGTTCGTCCCACGCAGCGATCTCCTTTAATATCGCCAGGCTCTTATCCGTAGAGCCATCATCGACAAAGATCACCTCAGATGTTTTCCCAAGCGCGTCGAGCGCAGCCGCGATCTTTGCATGCATCGGCCGCAGGTTTTCTTCCTCGTCGAGGACGGGTAGAAATAGTGAGAGCTCAGGATTGTTTGATTTATCTTGTTCCATTCAAAAAAAGAATTTAGCCACGAACTACACAAATTACACGAATCGGACAGTTTTCTCAATTCGTGACAATCGCGAAAATTCGAGGCTAGTTTTTTTTAGCGACCACGACTACCGACACGCCGAACGGAAAATTTAGGTTTTTTAGCCAAAAACGTTCTAACCCGAACAGTTTGCCAAAAACGCCGTTTAAGCCCGAGATCGTGATGTTATTTTCAGACTCAGGTTTGATTCCGGTCAATTTCATTATCGTCCGTCCGGCAAGGATCGGGGCGAAAAACGTCCAATTTGCGTATGTCGCACGTTCGATCCCATAGCCTGCGGTTTTCAGACGCTCAACGATCTGTGTCTTGGTGTAGCGAATGCGGTGATTTGAAATGTCGTCCTGCACGCCCCACAGCCACATAAATGCGGGGACGAAGATCAGCGAATAGCCGCCGCTTTTTGTCACGCGAAACATCTCTTTCAAACCCGCTATATCGTCGTCAAGATGCTCGACCACGTCGAGAGCGGTCGTCAATTCAAACGACTCATCTTTATATGGCAAAGTTTCCGCGAGGCCTTTTTGGACCTTTAATCCCTTACGGCGGCAAAATTCGAGAGCATCGTCCGATACATCAACGCCTTCGGCTTCGCCGTATGCGGACAGCATTTCGATGTTTGCACCTGTGCCGCAGCCGACATCGAGGATCGAGAGTCTGGAGTCTTGAGTCTGAAGTCGTGAGCAGATCTGTTTGAGAAAGCTATCTAAAATTGCACGCCGACCTACGAACCACCAGTGCGAGCCCTCGACCTCGTCCATAATGGCGTAAGTGTGCTGCTGCATTTCTTGCGGCAAAGTCGCGTTCATAAATACTATAGTCCAATGTCCAATGCCCAAAGTCCAATGCCTGTTCTTGAGGTTTTGGACGTTGGACCTAAGACTTTGGACTAGATCCTGATCCCCATCATCTCGCTCGCGAGCGAGCCTTGGTTGCCGTTAAGATCGAGGCCGTAGCTGTCGTGCAATCGCTTCATAATGCCGCCGTCGCTGACCTCGCATTTGCCGCCCTCTTGGCACAGGATCATTAGCTGCAAACCTTCGTCAAGGTAATCTTGTTTGTCGATGCAGAGCATATAGTCACCGGCGGTTTTGTGAGCTGCGAGTTCGAGTTCGTAAAGCGTCGGATTGAAAATTCCGATCGGGTTCATATCCGCGTTCGATAGGCTCTCCAATGTCTGTGCGAAATCGTACGCATGTTGGCTTTCGTGAACAAACGTGCCTTCGCAGCCGCGCTGGCCGCCGGTGTCGATCGTTTCCTCGGCGATCGCGATGTAGATCTCGGCAAATGCTTCACGAAGGCTCATACGCTCAGTTGCGAGTTTATAGTTCGTTTTTATGGAATTGAGCACACCCGTGATGCCTGACGCATTGATCTTGCTGACGGGTAAGACCTGAATGAGCATGTTCGATTCCATGATCTCGTTCATCATGTATTTGTGATGTTCGTTACCATTTCCCATTATCGCGGCGAAAGCATCCTCGACGGATTGGCGATATTTTGGGGCAATGCCTTTGTCGAATTTCATAAGATTTTAGCCCGCGAATTACACGAATAGTCGCGAATCAAAGAATAAACAACTCATACTCGTCTTCATTCGTGTTATTCGTGGGCACATATTCTAAACTACTTTCCCAAACCCGCACCAACTGTTCTCATTATGCCACGTTATCTTAACGTCTTCGGCATTGATGTCGTTCCACCAGCCGGCGAAATCGTCTTTCAAAATATAAAACGCCGTCGGGGCGACTAGATGATCAAATACAATATTGTGCTGCTCGCGCCAGCCGAATGAGCCGAGGTGATTGAGATATTCGTTGTAAAATAGCTTGTTTGCGACCGGTTTCGCGACGGCGTTGAGCGGGCGATAGATTAATTTTGTGGTCAGAAAAACGCTCAATGTCGGGAGTTTTGACAGCTGGTAAAGCACAGGCTGGGAGATCTGCGAAGTAAACCCTGTTCGCACCGGATCGACAAATCTGGTGATCCATTCGTTATTTTCGGCACCGTAAATCCAGGCTGAGATGTTGCCGCCGCTTTTGACCTTGCCCGCGAGCGAGATAAATGCGCGTTTCGGGTCCGGCGTATGATGCAAAACTCCGACGCTGAACGCGTAATCAAATGCTTTTTTCAGCGGCAGTTTGAATATGTCACACTGAACGACGTGAGCATTTGCCAAGTTTCGCGTCAAAGCAAATGCTGATTCGACGCCATCGCCTAGGTCGATACCCACTACCTCAGCTGCCCCCCACTCAGCGGCGAGTTTTGTATGTCGGCCCTTGCCGCAACCGCCTTCGAGCACAACTTTCCCTTCGAAAAACTCCTTTTTGACTGGTTGCAACCAACCGAGGAACTGGTCGTTATATTTCGGATCTTCCTGCGTAAAATTGGTCCATTGCCAGCCGAAATTCTCAGCCGTTGCGGCTTTGTCTTCTTCAATCTTCGTGAGATCGACAAAACGCGGCACGCCTCGCACGACCTTGTATTCGCGGACGCATTTTTTGCAGGTCAGCACTGCCTCTATGATCTCTTTGTCATCATATTTGGTCGCAACGGCGAGTAAAATATCACCGCCACAGGTCGGGCATGCCAATAGGTCTAATAACTTCTCTTTCATTGTTTAGTAACCACGAAAATACACCAAAGCACACTAAACGAAACAACTTAAAATTTCATGCTTTTTTCGTGTTATTTCGTGGTTATCTTACTTCTAAATTCTTCATATTCACGAAACGGAAATGGCTGACGCCAGTTAAATTCAAATTCGTCCGTGTCGCGGTCAACGTAGAGCTGCTCAAAGGTCTTTGCGAACGCATTGCAGACATTATCCCCCGAATCGAGGTGCGTGAATACTAATTTGCGCTCCTCAGCTTCGCGAGTCTCGGTCGGAAACTGATAGATCTGCACCAAAATCTTGTCATCCTCACGCACGAAATGAAAATCAAATTCTTCAGGGTCGCGGTTCCACTTTAGCCAATACTCTTTTGGTTTGGGTCCTTGCGTGGAAAGAGCAGTCACGATCGTGATCAATTCCGGCAACGCCCCCGCGTGCGGTGCGTGTGCCGTCGTAGTGTGAAATTCGGTCACGCCGTCGGCAAATCCGATCGACATCCATCCGCACTGCGGGCTATTAAAACTGACTTCCAGCATAAGAAGTTAATAGTAAATAGTGAATAGTAAATAGTAAAGACGAGGATCAGTATGGGTGGCTTTTACTATTTTCGATTCACAATTTACTATTTTCTATGTGAAGCAATACCACGACCTCTTAAAACACATTTTAGCAAACGGAACCCGGCACGAGAACCGCACCGGGACGGGCACGATCTCGGCTTTTGGCTATCAAACGCGGTTTGATCTGCGCGAAGGTTTTCCGATCGTGACGACTAAGAAAGTGCCTTTTCGCTGGGTCGCCGAGGAACTATTTTGGTTTTTGAGCGGCTCTACAGATGAAAAAGACCTGACCGCTCGCGGCGTCGATATCTGGGCGGAATGGGCGACTGCGGAGCAAACTGCAAGATTTGGCCGACAGACCGGCGATCTCGGGCCTGTTTACGGTTATCTTTGGCGTTCGTTTGGCGGCGAGTATCCTCAGGTTAATGGCGTCGATCAGATCGCTCGGTTGATCCGCGAGATTGAGACAAATCCGAATTCACGGCGATTGCTTGTGAGTGGTTGGGACCCGCGTGTCTGTGACGACGTAGCTCTGCCACCGTGCCACACGCTGTTTCAATTTAAGGTCGAGAGCGGCCGGACGCTTCACTGCCAGCTATACCAACGCTCGGCGGACGCTTTTCTCGGCGTACCTTTTAACATCAGCAGCTACGCCTTGCTCGCGCATCTCGTCGCACACGTATGCGGACTCGAGGTAGGAGATTTCATTCACACATTCGGCGATCTCCATATCTACAGCAATCACCTCGATCAAGTTAACGAGCTGCTCTCTCGCGAACCGATGGAGCTGCCTAAATTGGAATTTGTCGATGCGGCCAGCCTGACAGGCCTCGACGGACTAATCGAATTCAAATTTGATAATCTGAAACTAAATAACTATCAATCGTGGGGAAAGATAGCGGCCCCTGTCGCGGTCTAAAGCTATTTTACATTCGGTGGCTGGGCGGCTTTTGTGCGGATGGTGATGCCTTCGTTGCCGATGAGCAGCAGTCTTCGTGCGTCGAATGAAGAGTTATTTGCCGAGACGTAAGAGAGCAGATAACGGTTTTTTCGCAGTTCGTCGCAGATGTATTTAGCGGCACTTGAGGCTTCTTCGAAAGGGAAAACTTTACCGCCGGTTTCCTCAGCAAGCTGGGTCATTATTGCCGATGCTTTGGGTTGATCACGGCGATAAGCTCCGTTTGTGCGGTCAGGTATCTGAAGCGAATAGACCGTCACATTCTGATTTTGCAGCTCGTTCAGCATAAGGTCAAAATGCATCGTGCTGCCGCGATCGAGCCCGTCGCCGATGACGATGACTGCCGTTTTTCGCGTTCCCGGCATCAGCGGGAGCAGAACCTCTTTGAGCGAACTGTTTATCGCGTCAAAAAGATATGGATTGCCCTTTTTTCGCAGCGTGCCGAGGCTCGTTTCGAGCTTTTTTGCATCGTCGGTCCATTCCTGGATGATCTCCGGTTTTTCGTCGTAGGCAATGACAAAAAGCTGGTCACCCTCAAATATCTCGTAGGCAAATTCCATCACGGCTTTTTTCATCGCCTCGACAGAGATCGGCAGCGTCTGGGAATTATCGACGAGTATCAGGATCTTAGACGGGCTGGGGTCGTAGCTGAAATTTTTGATCTTTTGCTCGATCCCGTTTTCGTACAGATTGAGGTTTTCGACCTTGATCGGGTCGGTTTTTTTGTCATCACGCGAAGCGGTGACATTGAGAATGTTGCCTTCGACATTGGCGATGCCCTTATCCGAATGATGCGATTGTGCCAATGCAGATACCGCTAGCAATAGCGTGCAAACTATTGAAAATAAAGCTTTTTGTCGGCGGACGGTCATTCTTTGCTCGGTTTCGAAACGGTCTCGGGTGTCGCTGATTTTGTTTCGCTTGACGTGTTTGATGCTGAGTCTGCCTTTGACGTTGATTCGGAACCAGAATGTTTTTCACCAACCGGCTTTTTTTTTCCTGCGTAGTCGGTCACATACCAACCATCTCCTTTAAACTGAAAACCGGACAACGACCATTGTTTTTCCAGTTTGCCGTGGCATTTTTCGCATGTCGTCAGCGGCGCTTCTGAAACGCTCTGGCGTCTTTCGACGTGCAGGCCGCATTGCACACATTTGTATTCGTATATCGGCATAAGTACTTTTTGCAGAATTCTCTGCTGTATAAGATATTATTATAGAACAAAATCCAAAGTGATTTGCGCATCGAATAGAATAGGTGGGCTTATTTGCCAAATATTATGAATATATTATTTTCAATAACATTTATCATCCTGTCATTTGTCACGCTTGCCGCAGGAGCTATTTTTGCTCAGACCGGCGATAAATCCGCACTGCAAGCCGTTTCGACTGTTGACCTTACACGCTATACCGGCAAATGGTACGAGATCGCAAAGTACCCTAATCGGTTTCAAAAACAATGTGTCGCAAATACGACCGCAACTTATCAAATGAAGCCGAACGGGCGAATAATGGTGCAGAACGAATGTCTGCTCAAGAACGGAACAACCGAAAAAGCAGTCGGAGAGGCCAAGATCGCGGATAAAAAGACCGACGCCAAGCTCAAGGTGAGGTTTGCTCCGGGGGCCTTGTCATTCTTGCCGTTTGTTTGGGGCGATTATTGGATCATCGACCTCGATGCGGATTACAAGTATGTAGCTATCGGCGAGCCGAAACGCAACTATTTCTGGATATTGTCGCGAACGCCGACGCTCGATACGGACACCTATCAGAATATTCTGAGACGGGCCAAGAAGATGGGTTTTGACCCGGCAAAGGTTGAGAAGTCGCCTCAGAATGCAGAGGTTCTGAAAGGAAATGTTCTGATCAAGCCATAACTCAATTGCCGTGTTCTGCCAAAAATCGTTCGGCATCGATTGCCGCCATACAACCTGTACCCGCAGCGGTCACGGCTTGGCGGTAGATGGCATCCTGAGCGTCACCGCAGGCAAAAACGCCTTCGACATTGGTTTTCATCGATCTGCCCTCGGTTATCAAATAGCCGACCTCGTCCATATCGAGCACGCCTTTGAAAAGGTCTGTGTTCGGTTGGTGGCCGATGGCGATAAAGACGCCCTGTGTCGGAAATACGCTTTCCACATTAGTCTCGTTGTTAAAGATGAGTATGCTCTCGACACCAGTGTCTTTCGATCCCATGATCTCACGAACCTCGGTGTTCCAGAGGATCTCGATCTTGTTGTGAGCAAGGACGCGGTCCTGCATTATCTTTGAGGCACGAAACTCATGGCGGCGATGAATAAGCGTTACCTTAGACGCAAATTTTGTCAGGAACAGAGCTTCTTCGAGTGCGGTGTCGCCTCCGCCGACCACGACGATCGGGCGGTCGCGGAAAAAGAACCCGTCGCACGTCGCACACGCCGAAACGCCGTTTCCGCCTAAACCTTCGGGCACGGGCTCTTCGCCCGGAATGCCGAGCCATTTTGCTGAAGCACCCGTCGAAACGATCAGCGTATCGGCTTTGATAATGGTCGTTATCTCTGAGCTGTCTTCACTTTCCTTACCGAACAACGTAAATGGCCTCACTGAAAGATCGACACGGTCGATCCAAACATTGATGATCTCGGTGCCGAATCGCAGAGCCTGTTCGCGAAACTCGTCCATCAATATCGGCCCCATTATGCCGGTCGCAAAACCGGGATAATTCTCAACTTCGGTAGTGATCGTAAGCTGTCCGCCGGGCTGCGGACCGTCTATGACTAACGGCTCGAGCTGTGCTCGTCCGGCGTAAACAGCAGCCGTTAATCCGGCGGGGCCAGAGCCTAAAATGACCACTTTTCTGTGAATTTGCTTTTCGCTCATAACATCTCACGGCAATAAGCCAAAAAATATTTTGGATTTGCCAATGCATATAGTATAACTATCGTTTAACGGGTTAGTCTAATAGATTTGCTTGAACGCCACGCTCGTCCGGCCTTTGGCATAGTTCATCCGTAAATGGTTACATTGATTGGGATTTTCGTGTTAAACTTGTTTTAGTATTTTAAGTTTCTCTGTACTTTTAAACTTTGCTAATGACCTCTATACAGCCTCAATTTGAGGAAAAACGGTTTGCACTCCGTATGGCTCTGCGCCTGCCGATAGTAGTTTCGGGCAGAACGGATGACGGCGCGACCTGGAGCGAACCGACTGAGACAGACGACATTTCGACGCTCGGAGCCCTGTTTCAACTGAATCAGCCAATTGCTCAGGGCGACAGTTTATATGTACGGTCGCATCGCCCGAACGGGGTTCCGGTCGAGGTCAAAGCAACGGTCGTCCGAGTGATACCCGCAAGCTACGGCACAAATCGCATCGGTGTATCGATCGAAGAATCAAAGGAAAGCTGGCTGCGTCTGTTCGTAGCCTGGATCGCCGACGACAACATTGTCGAAGGCGTAAATGAATAAGATCAATTGCGGAAGCCCGCACGAAGTAAGGGCATAGTGTAACGCCGATGACGCTCTTACTTCGTGCGAGCTTCCGCAATAAATTTATGTCATACGAAACCATCACTCTAGAACGTCGCGGAAAAGTCGCGATACTGACTATCAACCGTCCCGACAAACTCAACGCTCTCAATATGCAAGTTCACGCCGAAGGCGTCGCCGCTCTCGATGAGTTGCGCAAAGACGACTCGGTTCGAGTGCTCGTGATAACCGGAGCAGGCGAAAAATCGTTTGTCGCCGGAGCAGACATCAGTGAATTTGAGGGTCAAACTCCCGTCACACAGCGCGACACATTTCACGAAAGATCTTTTTTCAATTCGTTAGATACTTTTCCAAAACCAGTGATCGCGATGGTTAACGGTTTTTGTCTGGGTGGCGGTAACGAGCTGGCGATGGCTTGCGATTTGCGGATAGCGAGCGAAAATGCTCGATTTTCGCAGCCTGAGATCAATCTTGGCATCATGTGCGGCGGGGGCGGTACACAGCGTCTGCCGCGTCTGATCGGCGAGGGACGCGCGATGGAGATGGCTCTGACAGGCGATATGATCGGCGCCCAAACTGCCCACAAATTCGGCCTTGTGAATCATGTATATCCGGTCGCAGAGCTCGAAGCCGAAACAATGAAGCTGGCCCAAAAGATCGCTGAGAAAGCACCTATAGCATTGCAGCTATCGAAAGAAGCGGTGAAATTCGCATCACGCTCAAACCTTGACGAAGGCTTGCGAAGAGAGGTCGACCTATTCGCAATTTGTTTCTCGACAGAGGATAAAAAAGAGGGTGTCACGGCATTTCTCGAAAAGCGCAAGCCGGAGTTTAAGGGCAAATAAGGATTATAGAATGTAGAATAACGAATTGCGCGAACTTTCCGCCGTGTTCTATAATTCATAATTCGACATTCGTAATTTATAAATTACGTTTGGGGACGTAGCTCAGTTTGGCAGAGCGCTGCAATGGCATTGCAGAGGTCAGGGGTTCGACCCCCCTCGTCTCCACCAATAATATAATGGGCATCCAAACGGATGCCCATTTTTTTATCTGCTTATAAGCCGCTTATTTGTTGGGCGAATCTGAGACGGTGAAAAAGTCTCCGGTTCCGTCGTTGGTGCGGAGCAGTTTCATCACGTCATCAAATCCGAAAGGCCGTGCTCCGCGCCGTCCAAACACAGCGATCTGATTGCCGCTTTCGTCAGCAGCACGGTCCCGATCGAGGCCTTTGGATATTGCCAGAGCTTCGCCCTTGGTCTTGAACGTAGAGATCAGCCTTGGCTCAGGACGTGGGCTGAAACCGGCATAATTTGGCATCGTTTCCGGATCGGTCAACTGCAATATCTTTAAGCCATTTTTTCCGTCTGCGACATAGCAGTAGAGGCTGGCGTTGGTCATCGCGACCTTGATCGAATGAGCATCGTTGATTGTTCCCTCGGCGTTAAATGACTGGTCGAGTTTTGGCTGCTCAGGATGCTCGACATCGATGATCGCGATGCCCTCTTCGCCGTTAGCAATATATGCGTAGGTGCGGGCGACGTAGATGTCGTTTGCATGTTTTAACGGCACCAATGCGGTTTCAACAAGATGAACCTCTCCTTTTGTCTGAAGGTCTTTAATATCGACAACCTTCATACCATCTGCGTCGACTACGAATGCATACATGAACTGCACGGCGACCGCTTTCGGCCCGTTTAGCGAAACCTGAGCAGTGACCTTTGGCTGCAAAGGCGTCGAAAGATCGATGATAACCAGCTCTTTGTCAGTCGTAATGTAGGCAAAATTACCTGCGATCGTGATGTTGTTTGCACCGTTCAGTATGCCGTTCGGGTTGAATGTCAGGGCACGTTTCAGGAAATTGTTTCGCGGGTCGCCGTCGAGTAGCGTCGCCGCATTAACGAGGATCA
>JBKJRA010000153.1:0-5219 GCA_046594975.1 Pyrinomonadaceae bacterium
CAAAAACCGAATAAACTCCGGCCAAAAACAGAGGATATCCCGGTAGACGTATCAGTGTCGGCTTGAAAGGTGCTTGCGCCTCCGCCGAAAAAACGCCTTGTTCGAGCAAGTTTGTGGCTAGTTGTTGGTATAGTTTGCCGTCATTCGGCTGGTCGTTAGCGAGATAAAAAGCGATCGAAATATTAAACACGAGCGATAACAAAATGCCAACAGGCACAACTATCCAGCGGCGAATCCTGCGTCTTTTCGCGAGCTTTCGATTGTTGGATGGAGCGGCATACGCCATTTATGCTAACCTCTTGGCAGAATGACCGAAGCGATAGAAAACTTTCTCAAAGCCTTTGCGGATGCTCTGAACACTAACAAATTCGTTAAGCTGATACTCGGCAATTATAAAGGGTCGGACCCGCATCTCCAAAAGATCAATATCCGCCTCATCGAAACAAAAAAAGGCATCCGGCTTTTTTTTCTTTTCCGTCACGACGCCCGTGATATTGCCAAAAACTACGATTTAAAAGAAGGCAGTTCCCTGATAAAAAAACTGATCGGCAGCGATTTTTTCAGCGGGCATTTGTTTACAACGGAAAAGGACATGCAGCTCGATGTCGGCAAAAAAAAAGCCCGACTCAATGTCGGCAAACCGACGCTAAAGGTCGCACCGCCGCTCGAACATGACCGTAAAAAAGAAAATCCGATCGACCCGCACAGCGTCTATCTCAACGCTCTCGGCATCACGACCGACCAAGGTGAAGTTCGCTCGCAGCAGCAGCATAAGTGGCGGCAGATCAATAAATACGTCGAGATACTGGCTGCCCTAGTCGATAAATCTGAGCTAACAGACCGCACATCACTCAGTATCGTCGATATGGGTTCCGGCAAAGGCTATCTCACATTCGCTGCTTACGATTATTTCAAAAACATCCGCGGCATTGACGTCGTAATGACCGGAGTCGAGTCCCGCAGCGATCTCGCCGCGATCTCAAATGACGTCGCACGGGCGAGCGAATTCGACGGCCTGTCATTCGTTCAGGCGACGATCGACTCATTCGATCTTAAGGACGTTAATATTTTGATCGCACTCCATGCCTGCGACACTGCGACCGACGACGCCCTCTACAAAGGCATTATGGCAAAAGCTGATCTCATCGTCGCCGCTCCGTGCTGTCATAAGGAAGTTCGCAAACAAATTACGCCGCCCGCGATGTTCCGCGACATCCTAAAACACGGCGTGATGATCGAGCGTGTAGCCGAAACCGTCACAGACGGCCTCCGTTCGCTATTGCTAGAACGCGAGGGCTACTTAACCAAGCTCTTCGAATTCATCTCCGTAGAACATACGCCGAAAAACAACATGCTCGTCGGCACACGCCTCCCAAAATTAAAAGAAACGGACGACATAACACGACAGATCGCCGACATAAAAGAATTTTACGACATCGGGGAGCATCATCTCGAAAAATTGCTTGACCGGAAAGAGACAAAGAGAATTACTTGACCAAACACGCATTCCGACGTATTATTAAAGTTTGCGTCCTATCGCAAGATCACACCGCTTATATACGGCGGAAGGAAGTGAAATTATGAAACCTGAAATACACCCTAACTACACCGAAATGACGGTGATATGTGCCTGCGGCAACAATTTTAAGACCCGGTCAACGATGGGCGACGAGCTGCAGATAGAAATCTGCTCCGAGTGCCATCCGTTCTTTACCGGTAAACAAAAACTGATCGATACGGCCGGACGCGTCGACCGCTTTAACAAGCGTTATGCCCGCGGCGCCGCCGAGGCAGGTAAATAATGAGACTGGCGAATTACCAGTATTAGCTTATTAAAATTAGACGCCGATCATTTGGCGCCGATCGATAATGGTGTATCAAACATACACCCCTGATCCGGTGAAAAATAGTCGGCGTTAGTTCTTTTTAGATATTGTGGAAATGCTCTTTAACATCGACTGGCACACAATGTTCGTGCCCACCGAATCGATCGCTGAGATCATTATTCGCGGCACGATCATGTACCTCGGGATGTATCTGGTCCTACGGATTTTCCGTCGCCAGTCGGGATCGATAGGCGTGGCGGATCTGCTCGTAATCGTTGTGATCGCGGATGCCGCGCAAAACGGTATGGCAGGCGATTCCAAATCGATAACCGAAGCTTTGCTATTGATCGTCACTATAGTGCTGTGGGATTTCTTTCTGGACTGGCTTGGATTCAAATCGACGTTTATAGCAAAATTTCTATCGCCGAGCCCCCTTTTGCTGATCGAAAACGGCAAATTCATAAAGAAAAACCTCGATAAAGAGTTTTTGACCGAAGACGAGGTTTACAGCCAGCTTCGCGAGCAAGGTCTAGAAGACGCGAGTGGAGTAAAGCAATGCTATCTTGAGAGCAACGGCCATTTCAGCATTTTACTGCAGTCATCCGATAAACGGAAAAAAAGCAACTAATACGGGTGAAAAACCGTCAATTAGAGGTTATGAAAAAGAAAAATTCGGCACGAAAAATTAAATTCTTACATACCGTTTTTGCAATGGAACGCGACCTCATAGTCGGCGGTCAGGCCGTAATGGAAGGCGTGATGATGCGTACACCATCAGCGTATGCTATCGCGTGTAGAAAATCTGACGGCACGATAGTCCATACTGCCGAATCACTGCCGAAATGGAGCGATACTTACAAGTGGCTCAATTGGCCGGTGCTACGCGGCGGAGCGACGCTTATCCAGTCAATGGCACTCGGTGTCAAAGCCTTGAATTTTTCGGCAAAGGTATTCGAAGACGATCTGGCAGCAAAAGAAGAGTTGGCGAAAGAGTCAGTTAGTGAAATGGTGACCGTCCCTGTCGAAGGCACAACTAACCCAGATTTTCTCAAGGCTCCGGTAAAGGTTATCATGCCCGAGCAGCCCCTAGAGCAGCAGCCTAAAGAACGCTCTGCGGCACAATCCGCCGGAGCGGTCGGCTCTATTATCTTTGCTCTGCTGTTTAACATCTTGCTGTTTCTCGCGGCTCCGCTGCTGCTTACAAACCTAGGATTTATTTACGCAGGCTGGGCAGATTCGCCCGTAATTGCGGAGGGAGCAGGCTGGCTCGCGACCATCAAGGCTTACATCTGGGAGATCAAGCCGCATTCGTGGATATTATTTAACCTCATCGACGGCCTCGTCCGTATGGCATTTTTCATCACGATGATCTTTACTATGTCGTATCTGAAAGACATCCGTCGTGTGTTCGAATATCACGGAGCCGAGCATAAAACCGTATTCACTTGGGAAAAAGGCCTCGATTTGACGCCCGAAAATGCGTCGACAATGCGTCGTCAGCACCCGCGTTGCGGCACGTCTTTTCTGATGGTCGTAATGCTCGTCGCGATCGTACTGTTTTCAGTGATCAAATTTGACGCACTTTGGATGAACCTCGTTGTTCGTATCGCGCTGATGCCCCTCGTCGCGGGCCTTTCGTATGAGGTAATCCGCTACGCGGCCAAAAAAGAATCGAGTGCGATATTCAAATTAATGACCAAACCCGGTCTGTGGCTGCAAAACATCACAACCCAGGAACCAGATGCCGGGCAGCTCGAAGTCGCGATCAAGGCTCTCGACGAATCTCTCAAGCTAGAGCCGTCCGAAGTCGAAAACGCTCCGGTATTTGAGCGTCACCTTGAGGTTGTAGTCTGATACTGACCACCGACTGCTGACTGCTGACTACCGACTACTGACCTATATGTTCGAAAAACTTGCACAGATCGAAAAATCCTACGAGGAGCTGACCGAGCAGATCTCGCAGCCGGAGTTTATGTCCGACATGACGGCGTACGCACGGTTGATGAAACAGCACCGCTCGCTTGGCGAGATCGTCGAAAAATACCGTGAGGTTCGCAAGATGCAAGAGGATCTGCAAGGTGCCAGAGATCTTTCATCTCTCGCCGATGGCGATGAAATGCGTGAGATGGCCGCACTCGAGATCGCCGAGATCGAGGAAAAGCTACCCGCAGCCGAAGACGAGCTCAAGTTTCTGCTCATCCCAAAAGACCCTAACGACGAAAAGAACGTCATCCTCGAGATCCGTGCCGGAACGGGCGGTGACGAAGCAACGCTTTTTGCCGCAGAGATCCTGCGAATGTATGCACGCTACGCGGAACGTCAGGGCTGGAAAATGGATGTGATGGAAGCCTCAGACAACGGCATGGGCGGCATCAAAGACGCTGTCGCCGTGATCGAAGGCGATAATGTATATTCGAAAATGCGTTTCGAAAGCGGCGTTCACCGCGTACAGCGTGTGCCGCAGACCGAGACCCAGGGCCGCATTCACACGTCAGCGATCACCGTCGCCATTCTGCCCGAAGCCGAAGAGGTCGATGTCCACGTCGATCCGAAAGATCTGCGTGTAGATTATTTCTGCAGTAGCGGCCCCGGCGGACAATCGGTCAATACGACATACTCCGCGGTTCGGCTGACTCACTTGCCTACAAATGTCGTCGTCTCGATGCAGGACGAAAAATCGCAGATAAAAAATAAAGAAAAAGCGATGCGTATCATGCGTGCCCGTCTGCAGGAGCTCGAAGAGAAAAAGCAGCATGACGAACTCTCTGCCGAGCGTAAATCAATGGTCGGCAGCGGCGACCGTTCTGAAAAAATTCGCACCTACAATTTCAAGGAAAATCGCGTCACCGATCACCGTATCGGTCTCACCGTCCACCAGCTCGAACTCGTAATGGAAGGCCAGATCGACGAATTCGTCGGGGCTTTACAGACGCATTACCAAACAGAAAAACTAAAAGCCGAGGCCGTCGCAGCTTAAACTAAACTATTGCAAATTGTTTAGTTTGCAAGTAAATTCTGAGTATGACTTCGCAAAGTGACATCATTTCGCTGCTCGAAACAAACCTTGACGCTATTAGGAATTATGGCGTTACGGAACTTGGCGTTTTCGGTTCATTTGTCCGTAATGAGCAGCGGCCTGATAGTGATGTAGATGTGCTGGTCGAGCTGCAGCGCGAAACATTTCGAGATTACATGGGTTTACTTAACTTCTTAGAATCCTTGTTTGAAAGAAAAGTTGATCTTGTTATGAAAGACGCGATCAAACCCATTATTCGCAACCGTATCCTCAGAGAGACTGTATATGTCCAGGGATTTTAGGTTGTATATCGCAGATATTATTGAGAGTTGTGACAGGATCACGGAATACGTGAATGGTCACACTTTGGAGACATT
>JBKJRA010000278.1:0-4410 GCA_046594975.1 Pyrinomonadaceae bacterium
ACGGAGCTTCCTCTAACAATTTTTGATGCCGACGCTGGATGGTACATTCGCGTTCGCCTAGATGGATAACATTGCCGTGTTCGTCGGCTAGAACCTGTATTTCGATGTGACGCGGACGCTCAATGTAACGCTCGATATAGACCGCACCGTTCTTAAACGCATTAAGTGCCTCAGTCTGCGCAAGCTCAAGATTCGTCTCGACCTCGCTCTCATCACGGACGATCCGCATTCCACGACCGCCTCCACCAGCGGCAGCTTTGATAATTACCGGAAGTCCTATCCGACCGATCAGCTCAAGAGCCTCTTCTTTTGATTCGATCGCCTCAGGGCTGCCCGGCAATATCGGAACTCCTGCAGCGGTCATCGTCCGCCGAGCTTCGACCTTGTCGCCCATCATCGCAATGACGTCGGGACTCGGGCCGATAAACTTGATATTGCAGTCCTCGCAGATCTTTGCAAATGTTGCCGATTCAGCTAAAAATCCGTATCCCGGATGGATCGCATCGACGTTAGTGATCTCAGCCGCACTAATTATCGCAGGGATATTCAGATAACTGTCCGCCGACGAAGCCGGCCCGATACAGATCGCTTCGTCCGCAAAACGCACGTGCAGAGCATCGCGATCTGCCTCAGAATGCACGGCGACGGTCTTAATGCCCATCTCCTTGCAAGTCCAAATTACACGACAAGCGATCTCACCGCGATTAGCGATCAAAATTTTGCGTATTTCTCGCATATAAAAACTTTAAACCGCAGAGACGCTGAGTCGCAGAGGAGAAACTTGACAGGATGTACAGGATCAACAGGATTTTGGCAATTTGTATATGCCGCGATTTATCAAACCATCCTGTGTATCTTGTCCATCCTGTTTGAAATATCTCTGCGTCTCCGCGTCACTGCGGTGAAAACTACTTCTTAATTCCAAACAATGCCTGCCCGTATTCCACAGGCTGGCCGTTTTCGACGTATATCTTAACGACCTCACCAGAAACCTCAGCCTGGATCTCGTTCATCAGCTTCATCGCCTCGACGATGCAGACAGTGGTCTGGGGCGATACGTTGCTTCCCTCGCTGACATAGGCATCCTTGTCAGGGCCGGCTGAGCGGTAAAACGTTCCAACAATTGGTGAGGTGATCTTGTAAAGTCCCGCATCCGGATCGACTGCCTCCGCAACCGGAGCTGTAGATGCAGGAGCAGAAACATTCGCTACAGGGGCTGCTGCCGCTGCTACTGCCGATGTCGACTGGATAGCGGTCATCTTGCTCAGGCGAACTCGAATGTTCTCGTTCTCAAACTCAAAATCCGTAAAACCGTGCTCATTGACCAGAGCCGCAAGCGCCTGCAACTCGTCCATATTAAAAGACGGTTCGGTCACTTGCGGTTTCTTACCACTTTTCTTTTCGGCCACGATCTCCCCATCCTTCGCCTTTGCCGAAGCTGTATTTTCGCTCATTTGGCTAGCCTCCTAAGCAATTAACCTTTAGCGGCCAATTCCCTTGCATTGTCCACAAGCTCGATCACTGCCATTTCAGCATTGTCACCTTTGCGGTGCCCGAGTTTGATAATACGGGTATATCCGCCATCACGACCTTTATAGCGCGGTCCGAGCTCGTTGAAAAGCCGCCGGAGTGCTTTTACACCCGCCGTGCGTTCGATCTTTTCCTTAGGCGCGCCTTTTTTACCGCGGAAACGGCTCTGTTCAGCTTTGAACGTGCTGTTTCCCGCGTGGAAATAAGGTGCCGCAAGACGACGAAGATGAACCCCACGGAGAACCGTGTCGTCGCCCTCAAGGTTAGCCGCTCTCTTCGCCAACGTGATCACTTTTTCGATGAACGGACGAAGCTCTTTGGCCTTCGGCACCGTTGTAACAATGTGTTCTTTGTCAGCATTGATCAGCGATGTCGCCATATTACGAAGCATCGACATACGATGTTCGGTAGTGCGGCCCAATTTACGATGTGCTTTTAAGTGTCTCATTTCTTTAAAGTCGAGAAAGTCGAGAAAGTCAGGACAGTCTAGGTAGGAAGTCTTTCTTTCAAGACTTCCCAGACTTTCCAGACTGACTAGACTAATCTAAGTCTCTTCCACCCGATCCTGGGATCGGATTGCCCTGTTCGTCAAAATCCATTCCAAAATCAAGGCCCATTCCGTGCAGCATATCCTTGATCTCGGTCAATGATTTCTTGCCGAAATTTTTGGTATGGAGCATGTCCTTTTCGCTGCGTCGGATCAAATCACGGATCGAGCGAATGTCGGCGTTCTTCAAACAGTTGTAAGAACGGACCGAAAGCTCGAGCTCATCGACAGATTTGTCGAGCAGATCGTTACGCATAAGCGGCGGTCGGGCGATGTCCTCAAATTTGTATTCTTCTTCTTCCTCTTCGAAATTGATAAAGATCGACATGTGATCTTTGACCAATTTTGCGGCGAGGCCGATCGAATCCTCAGGTTTGACCGAACCGTCGGTCCAAACCTCGACCGTCAAACGGTCAAATTCCGTATTCGAACCCTGACGTGTCTTATCTACGTTGTAATTGACTTTCTTTATCGGCGTGTGGACCGCATCGATAGGAATATACCCGACCGACAGGTCTTCGTCGTTGTTCACCTCAGCTGAAACATAGCCGCGCCCCTGTTTGACGCGAACTTCAATGTTCAAGCTGCCGCCAGCACTTACCGTAGCAATGTGAATGTCGTCAGCGAGGATCTCGATGTCGCCGTCACCCTCGATATCAGCACTGGTAACCTCACCGGCTCCTTTTTTGCTGATCGACAGCGTTTTAGGCCCTTGGCCGTGCATTTTGATCGGCACCTGCTTAAGGTTCAAAATAACGTCGGTTGCATCCTCGACCACGCCTTTGATCGAAGAAAATTCGTGTTCGACGCCTTCGATCTTAACGGCAGTGATCGCCGCACCTTCGATTGACGCCAGAAGAGCACGGCGGATCGAGTTACCGATCGTTGTGCCAAAACCGCGTTCGAACGGAGCTGCAAAAAATTTACCGTAACGCGGTGTCAGCGTCTCAGTATCGACGTTTAACCGGCTCGGCATTTGAAAATCTGTCCAATTATTGCTTGTCATATTTGTTCTTGATTAAAAGGTCATATGAGTTGGCTTTGTCCCCGGGGCGTCTCCGACAAGAACAAACCTTTTCGGCCCCGGCTACTTCAGCCAACTCTTGCTGTATTACTTACTGTAAAGTTCGACAATAAGCTGTTCGTTAATGTTAGCGTCCACGTCCTGGCGTGTCGGCAATCCTGCTATGTTCACTGAAAAATCTTCCGAAGCCGCGTTGATCCACGACGGACGCCCGCGTCCGACCGCCGTCGCCCAAGAACCTTCGACGTGCGTGTTCTTTTGACTACGGCCTTTTACGGCGACAACATCACCGGCCTTGATCTGAAACGACGGGATGTCAACCTTGCGGTCATTAACTGTAATATGTCCGTGATTTACGAGCTGACGTGCCTGACGGCGTGATGTCGAAAAGCCTGCTCGGTAAACGACATTATCGAGACGGCGTTCGAGCATTGACAACAGATTGTCGCCGGTAACGCCCTTAGAAGCACGAGCTTTTTCGAAGTAATTACGAAATTGTTTTTCGAGAACAAAGTATATTCGTTTTACTTTCTGCTTTTCGCGAAGCTGTTCACCGTAACCGGCAAGCATCTTACGACGAGCCGCACCATGTTGCCCCGGCGGGTTAGTTCCACGTTTCTCGATCGCACACGACGGTTTGAAACAACGGTCGCCTTTCAAAAATAATTTACCACCTTCGCGGCGGCACAGACGGCACACCGCATCTCTATATCTAGCCATAATTTTTTTTGCCTCCGTTATTTAACGGAAAAGTTTACGGGCATTGCCCTTCATCCTTTCGATAACTAACTGATTTCTGAAATCTTAAATTTCAAATCTGAAATTAATTAAATTCTTCGTTGGCTCAATGAACAAATGTTCAAAATGAACCAATTTCTCAAACGCGTCTGCGTTTCGGCGGTCTGCAGCCATTGTGCGGGATCGGAGTCGTATCGCGGATAGATGTCACGCGGATACCTGCCTGAGCGATCGCACGAATGGCCGATTCACGGCCTCCGCCCGGACCCTTGACCCTAACTTCAACCTCACGCATACCAGCCTCTGTCGCTTTGCGTGCAACTTCTGAAGCCGCCTGCTGTGCGGCAAACGGCGTACCTTTTCGCGAACCGCGAAATCCGCGTGCACCTGACGAAGATTGAGCGACGAGGTTTCCCTCACCATCCGTGATCGATATCAGCGTGTTATTAAACGACGCGGCGATATGAACGATCCCGTATGGGATATTCTTTTTCTCTTTCTTTTTGTAAACCTTCTTTTTTGCTGCTGCTTTTGCCATATATTTAAGAGTTCCAGGTTCAAAGTTCCAAGT
>JBKJRA010000169.1:0-9473 GCA_046594975.1 Pyrinomonadaceae bacterium
CACGGCTCTTAACGGTGCATTTATCATGAACGCGGTTCCGCGCAGCAACGCCAACGGCTTGAACGTACCGGCGATGTTTGCCGTCAAACCGCAGTTTTATGAAAACGGCACCACGACGGTTTCAGTAACTTTCACGGTGACAGCACCGTAACCTTGGCTTCCACGCGATATTGACGCACCGTCCCAGGTCAGCGTCATTTCGGCATGTGCCGCTTTCTCGCTATTGAATAGCGGCACATGTCATTTTTACTATCAGTCATGGGTTCACTTCGTATTCCAATTTTGTTAGTTGCGATCACTTTCGCATGCTTGGGCAATACATTTGCCCAAGCTCTCGACATTTCGAGCGGAGGGGCTCCGACCATAACAGGTGCGGTGGGTGGTTCGGTCACCGGCAGTGCGAGTGTGCTCAATGATCTAGTGGTTACGATCAACTTTGGCGAGATCTCGCCCTCAAATACAAATAATATCGTCAAGGTCGTCGTGCCGATCGCAGTTCGCAGCAACCAGGCATATAAGGTGCAGGCTGCTGTTACCGGGACCGTTAATGCTAACGCTCAGGCATTGCAACGAACCGATATAGGCTTTGGAATAAATAATTGGCGAGCGATGGGCTCAAATTCAAGAGTATGTGTTAACCCGCACATTTTTTACTCGCCTTTTAGTAATGACCCGTCAAGCAACGTCACGATCAATGCCGCAGGCCGGGCAACATATCCATCCGACCTAGGAGATGCAGCAACGGCGACCACGATCCTCAGCGGGCCGCGTCTTTCGAACGGCGGCGGTTCAAGAGCGACGAATGACGGCTATATTTTCGACGCGATATTCGCGATCACACCTCAGTTTTATGCAACCGGAACTACGAGCGCGACGATCACCCTTACGATCTCAGCCGGCCCGGCATCAGCCTGTTAATTTTTACTACTGCTATGTATAAACTCATTTTGTTACTGTCATTTCTACTCTCTCTTTCGTTCTCAGCTATCGCCCAAACATCCGGCAATCAGGGCGGCATGGCACTTGCTCCGGCTCGTTTCGAGCTCGAAATGAAACCCGGCACCGAAACGACGGTTGTGGTCAACCTCGACTATCACTCGGTCGGTGACATCATGCTGCCTGCTCGCATAGTAGCCTCACTCAACGACTGGAGCATCACGAAAGATGGCCGTGTTGAATATTTCGCCGCCAATTCTCAGCCCAATTCCGCAAGCTCGTGGATGATCTACAGCCCCGGCGAAGCCGCAGTTGTCCCGGGAACGATACACCAGATCCGTGTAACGATCGCGGTCCCGGCGGACGCAACTCCAGGCGACCACCTGGCCGCTCTCATCATCGAACAACGTCCGGAATCGCTCAAGACAACCCCGAACGCCCGCCAGGTAGTCGTTCGCTATCGCATGGCGTCGGTCTTTTACATCAAGGTTCCGGGTCTGACACGCAAAGGCGATTTTGGCGATCTGCTAGCGGAATCGACGCCCGACGGCCTCGTCGTGACGCCAACATTTAAAAACGAAGGCAACACGATGATCCGCCCGCTCGCATCGGTCAAGGTGCTTGACGCCGATGGCAAGGTCGTAGCCGATATGCCCGACATTGAGCCGCTGCCGGTGCTCGCCGGAGCCGAATCGAAACAAGCTCTCAAGATCGATAAAGCTCTGCCGCCCGGCACATACAGCGTGAAATATCGCGTCGATTTTCAGGACGGCGGTAAAGCCGTCGAAGGCGTCACCGATGTCGTAGTCACCGCACCTGTACCCAAGGTCGCATCCACCGGCCCAGTTACAAAAAAGCCTTAGTTTCCCATCTCCCTGCCTCATAAAATGAACCGCTCGACCCTATTCAGGATAATTATCTTTGTATGCCTGGCTTGCCTGCATACGCTGATGATACCTGTCCAAGGGGACGCGAAAACGGACTCCAAACGCCCCGCAAAAAAGAAGGCTAGCAAAGCCGAGCCCGGTCAATTTGTCTCAATCATCGTCAATGGCCGCCCTTTGTCAGGCCCAAACAGTGCGGCTCAACGGCAAGGCGGAATGATATTGATGCCTATCGTCAGTCTCGCACGAGTGCTCGGCGACACGGTCACAGTTGACGCGGACGCACGGACGATCAAGGTCCAACGCCAGACCGGTATCTCGGCTGATCTCGATACGAGGCTAGGACAAGTTCGTGAAAACGGTTCGACTGTGTTGTCGGTTTCGAACACAAGCGAGCTGATCTTCACACCGAACGCTGATCAGATGTTTCTGCCGGTCGAGATCGCGGCGGCTCTATTCGACGCGGCGATAAGATACGATGATGCTCAAAATGCCGTGATCGTAACACGTGGCGGAGCACAGCTTGACGCGATCAGCAGCAAGAGCACCTGGAGTTTTGCCGAACTGTATAAAGTCGATTACGACTACAGTCTCAACCGATATTCGTCGTTTACCTCGCACAATCTGATACTCAATGCGACAGGACGGCTCGCCGACGGACGATTTAATTTCCTTGCAAATTCGAGCACGACTAAAGAGCGTCGGATCAGCCCTCGAAACGTCAATTTCACATTTGAAAGGCCGAATGGGCAAAAATACACGGCAGGCGATCTCGGCACCGGAACGGCTCTGCAATTTATGGCGGCTAATGTTCGCGGAGGAATGGCGGCGATCCCGTTCAAAAACGTTACATTTACAGCGTTTGGCGGGCGTGCAAATTCCGGCACTATTGTGGCTCAGCCGATAATAACACCGGACGGCGAACCGCAATTACCGGTGCGGGTTCAGTCGAGATTTGACACAAATATATTCGGCTTTTACGCTACACAGACCTCAACACCTAGCTCATTTCATCCGTCGCCACTGACATTGTCGGCAGGCGTGCTGAGTTTTTCGGGCCCAGCGAAGAGCGGTGAATTTGTAACGACAAGCGCTAATTACGGCGGCAGGCGTTTTCGTCTGCAGGGCGACTTTGGCTTTGGCAAATTCAAAGGGATCGGCTACGACGATCAACGAGTGAACGGCACCGGCACGGCTCTGGATGTGTCAGGCACATTTCAGGTGACCGATGCTCTCGCAGTCCAAGGACGTTATGCATATATCAGCCGAAACTTTCTCAGTCCGCAGACTGGGCTTCGAGATCCGATGGATCTCAAAGCCGCGGGCGTGACCTGGTCACCGAAGAAATGGCTCTCGACATCGTTTAACGCCAGCACTATCAAACGTCCGGGCGATACCGCAAAACGAGATAGCTTTGTTACCGCTGCCTTAATCATTACGCCGGACGGCACAGGGACGCGACTTTATCTCTCTCATACACAGAGCAGCAACAGCCAGATCAAGTCAGCTGCGTTTACCTTATTTAATGCGTCAAAAGACTTTTCGCGGTGGCGGCTGTATGTCAATGCGACCCGCATCAAGACCCTCGGCCCGGCGTCGATGAACGCACAGGCAGGGGCAAATTTTAAGGTCAACGATCAACAATCGATCGAGGTGAGTCAGGGAATCGGAAGCCATCGTACGCTAAATGGACAGGTTGATTGGCGAACCTCAGGCCTCGGGAGCAAACACTTAAGTTTCAGTGCCGGAATGGGTTACAGCTACGGACAAAACTCAAAATTCACAGCTTACGAACGCGTAACCGCGTCGCTAAACCTGCCCCGCCAATCGTCTCTGCAAGTCAGCTACATGAATTCAAATGCCGGACCGACGCTGCTTGTGAGTGTTCGCGGGACGTTGTTTCGCAAAAAAGAAGCGGCGGCGTATCTCGGAGCGAGCATCTCGGAGGCTAATTCGTTTGCGGCTGTTCGCGGCCGTGTCTATCAGGACGTGAATCTCAACGGGCGTTTTGACGAGGGCGTCGATCAACCTCAGGCTGATGTCAAGGTGCGTGTCGATGGTAACCGCTATGTGGTATCTGACGCGACCGGGATGTTTAGCTTTGATTCGGTAATGGCAGGCGATCACAAAGTTTCGCTCGATCTGCTATCAGTCAGGGCGGATCTCACTTTACTCAGCGGCGACGCGCGACAATCCGCTTTAAAGGCGGGCAGCGAATCTACGATAGATTTTAGGCTTGTGCGAACAGGGCGTTTGCGTGGCCATGTGTGGCTCGACGCAAATGAAAATGGCAAATTTGACGAGGGCGAACAGCCGCTGGCGGACGTTCGCGTCCTGACGGGTAGCGGCCGCGATACGCTGACCGATGCTGACGGATATTTTGTCATCGCCGACCTCGCACCCGGCGAACACGTTGTCCTGATCGATGAAAAGACCATCCCCGAAAAGACAAAATCCGGCTTCAAACCGATGACCCTACAAGTATTCCCCGGCCGCGAAACCGCCGAAGTTGACCTCAATGTATTAATGATCCCCGCCGACGTCAAGCATTTCGGTTCGAAGCCTTAATATTTAGGGCTCAGGAACGAAGTCCAGACTCGTCACATTGTCACTTACAGAAATTACTTGCGGAGTAAATCTATATTGTCTCGTCCGCACAGCGGCGACATACGTCTGTCCGGCTTCGAGTTCTAGGCTGTAATGACCAAACGTATCGGTGATCGTATAGACGGTGTTACCGCTACTGTCGGTGAAAAACACGCGTGCCTTGATGCCTTTGCCGGTATCGTCGAAGACGCGGCCGCTGACCGTGACATTAGCCGCGGTCGTTGCAAGGACGGTATGTGAAACTCCTGCAGAGGTCGGGCTCGCACTGAAATTTGTATTCCCATTGTATTTGGCCGTGATCGACTTAACACCGGGCGTTGTGCTAGTGATATTGCAGCTAGTCGCCGGCAAGGTTGCAGTGCAGGTTTGCGAACCATCGCTTAACGTAACCGTGCCTGCCGGACCAGTCGGCGAAGCGGATCCCGGAGAGGTGACGGATAATGTAAAACTCACGGGGTAAGGTGAATTGAGATAGCTCACCGTACTAAGAGTTCCAGCATTTACGACGACTGTCGTTGCGGCTTGGCCTATTGTGATTGCCGCCGTATTTGTCGAACCACTCGCCAGAGCACTGTCAACAATTGCCGTAGCACTGCCCGAACCGATCGACGTTCCCAAATAATTTGTCGTCGCTGTTCCAGCGGCCTGTATAGTTGTTTGCTGTCCGGAAAGGCTACCGCCGACACCGCTCCAAGTTACAGGTAGTCCGACTAGTGCTGTAAGATTTGCCGCCGGAATCGCCGTGTTTGCAGAGTTTGATAAAAAGCCTGCCGCTACTGCCGATGTTTGTTGAAACACTATAGAACTGGGGCTGGCAGTTGTTTTTAGCTGCAGCCAGTTGGACAGGTTTATTGTTCCTGCGGGAGTGCCGTTTACGACGCTCGTGTCGTTGACTCCGGGTCCTGTATTTGTTCCCCACCAGTTGTTATCCGCATTAATAACTTGCTGGCCAACTGTTCCGCCACCGGATTCATAAAGCGTATTTCCGCTGGCGGTATTCGCAGCAGTATTGTTGATAAATCGGTTAAAGCTGATAGTCGCTTGGCCATTACCGTTTGTAATAGCACCGCCGCCGATCCCGAGGGTATTAGCAAGTGTCTGATTGCCGGTAAAAGTATTTTGGGTTATCGAATAAGTGCCGCCGGGGGCAACTCCGCTAGTACTAATTGCCCCGCCGGAACCATTCGTAGTGCTGTTGTTAGTAAATCTTGAATTTGTGATGGTAAATGTGCCTAACCCCGTATAACTCAAGGCTCCGCCACCACCGCCGGTTTTATTACCGGTAAAGTCACAATTTGTAACCGTAAAGTTGTGGATCGCTCCGCCGGTGCTAAATGATTGCGACATAGCTCCGCCGTTGCCGAGTTGATTGATAAAATTATTGATCGCTACATTGGTGAGCGTGGTGCTGGTGCCGGTTGCTCCGCCCGCAATAATAGCGCCGCCGCCGCCGCTGTATGTTACGCCAACGGGCTGCGTACTTCCATTCATGGTCAGATCGGTTATTACGAGAACAAAGGCCGCCGTAGTAGTTGAAAATATACGGTTTCCCTGGGTTTGATTGATGGTCAGCAGTGATTTGCCGGGGCCGTTAATCGTAATGCTACTATTAGCGGCGCTACCGATAGTCATCTGGCCGGCGATAGTAAGATTGATGGTATTACCGATGCCCGCGGGAATAGTGATGATATGCGAACCGCCCGCAGACCAAGCCGTAGCTGCTTGCACAGCAGATCGCAATGTGATTTGCCCTCCGGCGTCAAGAGCTGACGTTGCCGGCGATACTGCATTAGTATCTCCAGCCGATGTCAGCGTAAAATTTTGTGCGTAACCCGCTCCAAAGCATATGAAAATCAGCAAGATCCCAAATATCAGTTTTCGCGCCATTAATTTTTACCTCGATTTATGACAGTTTACGCCAGTGCAGATACAACGTCAATCATTTTGTCGGTCGGGTAAATATCGGGAATGATATCGGCTAACGTTAGTGAGCTTGCTCTGCCGCCTTTGGCCGGAAGATGAGAATTCCGGCAGTTATGAGCACGAGTAGTAATATTGATATCGAGAGTCGGCTGAGTTCGAGACCGCCGGCTGTCGTGGGTTTGTCGAGAAAATCACCAACGACTGCTCCAAGCGGGCGCGTGAGAATAAATGCGATCCAAAATAGCAGAACCCGGGAGACTTTCGTAGCAAAATATAGAGCGACGACGACGAGCAGGAGCCCGCCGAAAACCTCTGTGCTGACGAGATAACCGAGACCGAGGCCGTCTTCGCTGGCTACCCAATCACCGAGCGCGGTGCCGAGCGTCTGCGAAAACATTATCGTCACCCAATAAAATATCTCGACCTTAGCGGTATTGACGCTATCGACCGAGACGGTTCCCATGACCAGTTTCCATACAACCAGTGAAACCAATACGCAAGTAAAAAGTATCGCCGAGCCGCCGGCGTAGCCGATACCGATCGAGCGGGTGCAGTAATCCGCCAGCGTGGTGCCGACAGTGGTCGTGGCAACGATCGTGAACCAATATAAAAAAGGGTGAAACTTTGACGCTTTGATCTGAATGATCACCGCGACGATAAAAATAGCCCCGAATATCGCCGTTCCGATCAGATAGCCGAGTCCATTGGCTTCGCTGGTCGTTTCGCCAAGCCAAGACATCGTAACCGCATCGCCACCCGTCTCGCCGAGCGTCGTCGCAAGGATCTTAATGATCCAAAACACAAGCGTTAACTGCGGAACCTTGCTGATAATATCCGATCTTGTTTCGTCGTCCATTTTTTCTTGTCCAATAAATTGATCTGTATGCTGTCTTATATGAAAGCAATAACATATCTAAAAGTTATAAATAAGGCGGCAGCCGAATCGATCTTTTTATGATCTCTATTCTGTCACCGCCCTAACCTAATGTCCTGAAATCAGTGTTTTTCGTTCTTTTCGTCTTTTGCTTCCTTTGCCTCTTTCTTGGCACTCTCGCGTTCGACGCCTATGATCTTTCCCGTGTAAGCGTTTACGTTTACTTCGCGGGTCGAACCGTCTTTATTTTTGAACGCAAATGAGTAGATCCATTTTCCGCCCTCATTTTCGAGTTCTTTGGCCTTGAGTTTTAGTCCCTTTGCACGGGTGCTGGCAATTGCAATTGCCCGTTTCATCCCGATCTTTTTCTGCTGTGCATTTGCTGTTGTGCCAAATACGAACATCAGTCCGGCCAGCATCATTGTCGATAAAAATATTTTCATTTTATTTCTCCTAAATTATTCAAAATCAAACCCGTTTGTTTGTATTGCTATAATATCGCTCCACAGATGAACAGAAGATTAACTTCGTGTGATACCTCAAAAGAGTTTGGTTCGGCGCAGAGTTTCGAGGATGTTGTAATTAAGTGTTATGTCGAGCCGAGTGCGGGCTATCGTCGGAGCAATAAAGCCAACACCTTGTGTGAACTGAGCCGTAAGGCTAAACTCACGACTCAGTTTCATCAAACCCGTAAGATAAAACCGCTTGCCCGGCGGGAAACGGTCGGCGTTAAGGGCTCTGATATGGACATCAGCAAAACCGCCGCTTAGAGTAAACATTTTGTTCAGAGCCTTGTCGGCGAAGAGGTTAAAGCCATAGCTGTGATCGGGATCGACACGCTCGTAGTTTTCGAAAAGAAGTGTATCGACGATCTTATTGGTTGGAAGTTTGATCTTCACCGCTTGATGAAATGTATCCGCTCCTGATTCGAACGTGTAGTCTGCTGAGAACCCGACCATTTTGTTTAATTGTTTTCGAACTAGAAACTGATGGTAATTTTGCTTGTCAAAACGCCTGAACCGGTTAAATACATTCGGAATGGTCAGATCAGCGAGCCTGGCATAAGTGACGGAGATCTCATCAAAGTAGAGCTTTTTAGGAAGCCGCAACTGGACACGTTCGCCCGTAATATATCCGTCATTGTCGTAGGTTAGTGCCTCGGTATTCTCACCGTAATTGACATAGAGCCCGCCCACCTGAACCTCGACGGCCTTAGACGGTTTGGCATCGAAATAAAGCTGTCTAAAATTAAAATTCCTTTGCGTCTTTCCCGTCCCCCAACCCGAATTATTCCATAAAGTAGTAAACGAAGGCCCTGTAGCCAAATACGCCGCGATACTATATCGCCCAGCGGCATCAAACTTAAAGCGCATCTTGGCAACGAACTGGTACTGGTTATTATTCGCCGCTTTCCTGTTATTGTCGTTTTCGATAAAGTGATACCGCATCGCAGCAGATAACTGCTCAAACTCAAACCAGCGTTTGATCTTTTGTTTTGAAGTGTCTATCCGGGATGGCTTGTTCTGTGTGTCAGGCAAAGGAGTAGGTGAAGGGGTTTGGCCCAATGCGAAGATTACATTTAGTAAAAGAAGAGCGAAAAATAGGCACACTCCAGCCGGTTTTCTGAGCCTGCAAAACTGACGGTTTGAAAAGGTCTGACCGTTTTGTAACATTATGCCTATTTTACTCTAATGCCGTGCCCCTGGACTACTGAGAGGCTATGGCTTATTAAGCGACGAAAGTAAGGCTTCTAGCACTGCCTTAGAAGATTGAGCATCGGGATTTACCGAACGCACGGCACGCAAGACCTTGTCTATCGCTCCGTCAACCTCAGTCCATTTTGCCGGACTCTTAGGTTTCAGACGCGCTTCGGCGTTGTCCCATTCGTATTCGAGGTCAGCAATGCGAGTCTTGGCACCGGGCATATCATTCTTATTTACCAAGTCTAAAGTGTCCTGTGTGATCTTCTTAAATGACGAAAGATCTCCCAACGGAGAAACGGGAGCACCGGCAGGTGAGTTCGGGCCGGTCGTGCTCGCAGGCGCCGTCGTATCGGCCTGAAGCTGAGTCTTGAGAGCGTTTTGCCGCCAATAATATCCCCCGACCGATGTCGCGATCAAAATCACAGCAACAGCCGCAACTTGTAAAATTGCGTGACGGCCTTTTTCATCAGATTCCTCATCAAGGTCAGACGAGGCTATAACATCCCGTTTTGTAAACGGAAGAAAGACCACCGTAAAGAGAATTGC
>JBKJRA010000113.1:0-6330 GCA_046594975.1 Pyrinomonadaceae bacterium
GTGCGAGTTCCAATGTTGAGAACGCCGCGTGGCCTTCGTTCAAATGAAATACCTCCGGAGCAATACCAAGTTTTCTCAAAAGGCGAACGCCGCCGATGCCGAGCACTTTTTCCTGCACGATACGCGTTTCGGTATCGCCACCGTAAAGGTGACCCGTAATAAGACGATCGACCGATTCATTTTGCGGGACGTTGGTATCGAGCAGATAAAGCGAAATACGTCCGATCCTAGCAAGCCACGCTTGTGCCGTGACCTCGCGGCCGCGAATATGCACGGCAACCGTGACACGTTCGCCAGAGCTGCCTAAAACCGGTGTCAACGCCAATTCAGACTCAAATACATCATTGTAGCTTTCCTCCTGCCAGCCATCGTGACGGATGCGTTGGCGAAAATACCCGTATCGATACAGCAACCCAACCGCCGTCAGCGGCAGATTGAGATCGCTTGCCGATTTCAGATGATCGCCCGCGAGAATGCCTAAACCGCCCGAATAATTGGGCAGTGAATTATGAACGCCGTATTCGGCACAGAAATATGCGTAGCTCGTGTTGCTCTGTTTACTATCAGCTAAATACTGTTCAAATTTCGCATAAAACCGCTGCAAACGCTCGATATAGTTAGCATCCGCCGACTTTTGCCACAGTCTTAACCCGCTTACTTTTTTAAGTAAAAGGCGCGGATTCTGTTCGTATTTGTCCCACAATTTCGGGTCGAGATCGCGAAATAATGCCGCACCCTCGGGCTGCCATGACCAGTAAAAATTGCGAGAAATGGTGTCGAGGGTCTTAAGATTTGCGGGCAATTCACGGCCGTATTCAAAATCTGTTCTAAAAGTCTGCTCTGTTTGTAGGCTTACTGCCTGTTGTGTAGTGATATCGGTCGAGGCCTCCGTCATAATTGCTTGAATGTAAGCAACAAATATAAACGAATACCGAGGCAGTTTCAAATTTTTGTATTTTTTGAAATGCTTCGCGTTCGGTATAATCGACAACTTCCTAAGAATTAAATCTATATGAACTTAAATATCATCCCCGTAAAATGGTCCGACGAAGGTGTCCTCATGCTCGATCAGCGACTGCTGCCGACTGAGGAAAAATGGCTGACACTCCGCAGCTACGATGAAGTTGCGGACGGCATACGCGATATGGTCGTTCGCGGAGCACCGGCGATAGGCGTTTCGGCGGCTTATGGAATTGCGCTCGGCGTCAAGAATTTCGTAGGCACATCAGTCGCTGATCTCGAAGACGATCTCGAATTCATGTCCGACGTTCTCGCAAAGACCCGACCGACCGCCGTAAATCTTTTCTGGGCGATCGAACGCATGAACCGCACGTTTCAGCAGGCCAAAACGGAAGGGAAGTCGGTCAGCGAGATCAAAGAGATCCTCAAAACCGACGCCATCGCCATCCACGACGAAGACATCGAGTCACAGCGCCTGATCGCTAAGTTCGGCGGTGAATTGCTTGCGGATAACGACACCGTCCTTACGCATTGCAATGCCGGAGCTCTCGCGACCGGCGGCGTGTGGGGCACGGCGCTCGGGGTAATTCGCGGAGCCGTCGATGCCGGAAAGCATATCTCGGTCATCGCTGACGAGACGCGTCCGTATCTGCAGGGAGCACGCCTCACGGCTTGGGAACTGATGGAAGACGACATTCCCGTCACGCTCATCACCGACAATATGAGCGGCCACGTGATGAAAAAGGGCCGCGTTCAGGCCGTTGTCGTCGGCTCCGACCGTATCGCCGCCAATGGCGATGTCGCCAACAAGATCGGCACCTACATGGTCGCCGTCCTCGCCCACCGCCACGGCATCCCGTTCTACGTCGCCGCACCTTTGTCCACGGTCGATCTCAATTGCCCGACCGGCGAAGAGATCCCCATCGAGGAACGCGACCGCACCGAGGTCACCCACATAAAGGGAAACCAGCTCGCCCCCGACGGCGTCGGCGTTTCGAACTACGGCTTTGACGTCACCCCAAACGACCTAGTCACCGCCATCATCACCGAAAAAGGCGTCGCGAGAGCATCTTATGCGGAGAGTTTGAAGGCTCAGTTCCAGCAATAGTCAGAACCAGGAGCGGAAGCGACCCGGTTTCCTCGTACCGGCGTTATTATCGCGGCAAAATGGGGTTTAGGCTGCCCTTGAATTGTGGTAAAATACGAGTTGTGAAAGATTTCGAGCCGAAATTCCGCGTTATCTCCGAGCTGCAGCGGCTCGCGGAGAGAGCGTTTGTTTTTAAACTCAAAAAGAAACGACCTGATATTTCTGAGGCTGAAATTTCTGCCGAAGTAGCACGGTGGTACCTGACCCGCGACGAGATCACCGCTGAGGATTGCATGGTTAGACGATCAAACCCTTAGAATGGAACCCACTGACCAGCTTGAACTTCATTCCACGCGTGCCATCGAATTGCTCAAAAGAGTGGGAGCTAGATTCGCCGTCGTCGGTGGAATAGCGGTCTCCTTTCGTGCCGAAGAGCGTACGACAAAAGACCTCGATCTCGTGATCGCAGTCGAGGACGATGCAGCGGCCCAAAGGTTCGTGCATGAGTTTTCGCAGCTTGGATACCTGATCGACGATATTTTCGAGCACGAGACCGCTAACCGCATGTCAACCGTGCGTATGATCTCACAGGGTGACCATCCAATGTTCGTCGACCTGCTTTTCGCCTCATCGGGCATCGAGTCTGAGATCATCGATTCCGCAGAGGAATCACACATATTTTCAAATACCAATGTTCATGTGGCCACTGTTCCCGCCCTGATAGCTCTCAAAGTGCTGTCCGCGAGGCCCGGTCGTATGAAGGACATCGTTGATCTCCAAAGCCTATTTGAGGTTGCGTCGCAAGAAGAAATTGCCGAAGCTCGCTACCTGCTCGACCTAATTACGACGCGCGGCTATAACCGAAATAAAGACCTCCAAAAAGACCTCGACCGCTACCTCGAGCAGTTTCACGACTAGAAGAAATTTGCGGCTTTATAGTTACCGGCCCTTCCTTGGCGGCAGCGGTCTTACAAATCGGGGTGAGCGAACTCTGTAGGGCAGCTCGAGCAGCAGCACGCCGTCCTCGATCACTGCGGTCGGAAACCGGACGGTGTAATCGAGCTGTATCTCATATTTCACCATAAACCTCAGTACGTGAAAGCGGTATGCTCCTGACCGCTTGCTGTCATACAGGCGAAACGCATTTAGCGTTCGCGGCGGCACGGTCCGAATTCCGATCGTGTTCGTGTCGGCATCCCATAGCAATACAACGTGCGTCGGTTTGCCGAGAGCGTCATAGGCATTACGGCTCAGCATTATATTCCCGGATGGCGACATCGACACATGCAGCTCCGCCAGACGAGGCGTGCCCGGTTCCGCAAACTCTTCCCAATCTCTAGCCATGTCGCACAATGTATCATAGATAGCACAATGTGTCAAGTAAAACTATAAAACGATCGTTAAAGACTAGCAGCCCCCGATTTGCTCTACTGTGCAAACTGCACGTTTAGTGCACTGCCGTACAAACTATGTAAATTCACGTTCCAAATTATAAAACTAGTGCAACTGGCGGCCCTTTTTAGTGTTCCTGGGCACTACTTTTAGTGTTCCTGAGAGGTGTTTTTCGTTATTTGAGGCGAATAATGTGTTCCAAAAGCGTATTCCACCATCCCCAAACCACCATTTCTACAGGCTAAGAGCGTTTTCCTGGAGTTCTTTTCGGACGAAAAATGCCTGACTGAGCCAATACGCAGATTTATAGTCTTTCAAAACGATGTACGACGTCCGTATAAAGGGTCGATGTTTGTTGCGACCCAGTTTTGTATTGGTTGGCATTCGAATTCGCCGGCTTCCATGCCTCGGTACTGAGCGATGACAGTTTTTCGCGACCCTTTTACCGTTGATTTGCGATACACCTTAAGAACGAGGTTTGTCAATTCTCGGTCAGATCTGATGACTTCCAATATGTATCCGTCGTAGAGCTCGTCGTGTTGGTGATATACGCCTTGGCAGCTTCCCATCATACGCAGCAGATTTTGTATCTCTGCCGTGTTGGAATATTGGAACACTTTCCCATTGGGCTCGTTTGTTTCTTTGACCTTGAGGCTGCCGACGCTGTCGAGATCGAACGAGCGAAACTTGTGAACGGTCCAAAATCCCGGAAACGCGATCAAGAGGCCCGCAATGATCCCGAACGGTATCCCGAGAAAGAATTCAGGGAACCATCCCGGTTCGATCTTCTTAAACATTACGCGGAAACCGAAGAGTCCCGTCACAAAGAAAAAGACGACCGATAGGGATGCGAGGATCAGTCCGAACATAACACCAAACCAACCGGCTGTTTCTGAGTATGAAAAATCAATCATCTTAAGCCTGTAACGTCCCCGGGCTTCCAAGCAGAGTTCTTGAAATAATACCGTCTCCGTCCTTCTTTTATTCCGTCAAGTCTTCCTTCTTCGAACGAGATACCATAGCTGCCTCGGCAGAGCGGTTCTTGCCAGTCGTTGCCGTTGCGAAGGTAGGTTTTGATCTTGTCGCTGTCGGCTCCCATCTGGTACGCCATCGGGACGGCTTCGTCAACAGGGAAGTCGTTGAACCACGCATCGCCCGTGCACCAAGAGGCGAGCGAAGTCATTGTAAGAGTGACGCCTTTAGGCGTTTGCTGTCTGACCTCTCTCATCAGCGAGCGGTAAAATTCCCGCTCCGAAACAACCGCGTCGAAATCGATCTGGATACCCTTTACATCGGGCAGATCGCGTGTGCTTTTAATAAGCACCGCGACCTTGTTCAGCATCTCAGCGTCGAAAGAGGGACGTTTGAAATTGTCTTTATTGGTCTCGATCCGCGTGACTGCGATCATATACGTGCCGGGAGCGACCTCAAGTGGTTGGCGACGCGGCTTTGGCGACACACCGTCTTTGTCGAGGAAGATCGTCTGAGCGAGAAACGCCACACCGAATTCCTTAGGGTCGAGAAACCGCAGATCCTCAGGCCGTTCCCACGCCCAGATTATCTTATTCGGCATCTCGCTACTTAAACGCGGATTGACCATGTTCTGCGGCTTTGTGCAGGCAGCTAGAAATACTGTCAGCACAAGGGCGGAAACAAGACCAGTAGCGAGTATGTATCTTTGCGACTTGATCACAAATTGAGTTTAGCAAATATTCATTTTAAGGTACCAAGACATTTAACCACAGATAAATGCGGATGGACACGGATTTGAACTGTGTTTATCTGTATACATCTGTGGTTAAAAATTTCGTTTACGTGCTGGCTGCCGCCGGCGACAACGAACACTATCCTGACTACTAACTACCGACTACTTCTGATATAATTTCCGTTACTGAATAGTCATTCATTTATTATGATAGAACGCGAACAGATCGAGATGGATGTCGTTTTTGTAGGAGCTGGCCCGGCAAATCTTGCAGCAGCTTTGCACCTAAAAAACGAGATCAAAAAGCACGACGAGCTTGTCGATAAAGGCTTTAAGCACGCCAAAAAGATCGGCGACCTAGAGATAGCGATCGTCGAAAAAGGCTCGTTTGTGGGAGCACATATCTTATCGGGAGCCGTGATGGACCCGATAGCGATCCGCGAACTGATGCCCGATTTTCTCGAACAAGGCTGTCCGGTCGATACCGTCGTGACCGAAGACGCCGCCTGGTATCTCACGCCAACGCGCGGTTTTACCGCACCGATCACCCCGCCGCCCTTGAAAAATAAAGGCAAATACATCGTCAGTCTCAGTAAAGTTTGCGAGTGGCTCGCCGAGAAATGCGAAGAAGCGGGCGTTAATATCTTCCCCGAGTTTCCCGCATCCGAAGTGCTGTATGACGAAAACGATGCCGTCATCGGAATCCGCACGGGCGACAAAGGCATTGATAAAGACGGCCACAAAAAGCCCAATTACGAGCCCGGCGTCGATCTGCTTGCTAAGGTCACCGTGCTTGGCGAAGGTTCGCGTGGTTCGCTTGCCAAACAGCTTATGGCACGTCTCGGCCTGATGGAAGGCAAAGAGCCGCAGGTTTTTTCGCTTGGTGTCAAAGAGCTATGGGAAGTGCCCGAGGGCAATATCGCCGAGGGAATGGTCATCCACACGCTCGGATTTCCGTCTGATACAAAGACTTACGGCGGCGGCTGGATCTACGGCCTCAAAAACAACGTAGTCAGCATCGGCTACGTCACAGGCCTCGATTACGTAGATCCGATGATCGATCCCCACGCAGAGTTTCAGAAATTCAAGACCCATCCAAAGGTCGCTGCCGTGCTTGCGGGCGGCAAGATGATCAAATACGGTGCCAAAACCATCAATGCCGGCGGCTATTACACGATGCCAAAAC
>JBKJRA010000119.1:0-7687 GCA_046594975.1 Pyrinomonadaceae bacterium
AGTGACGATCGACTCCGTGGCAGGAGAGCCTGCTGGCCGCGTCCTCGCATCGATACCCGATTGTGCTCCGTTGATGGTCAACGTCTTATTGACTATCACGCCCTCGCTGTATGTTCCCGGACAAACCTGGATCGTATCGCCCGGATTTGCGAGATTCACCGCACTCTGAATAGTCGCCGATGCGGGCGTTGCTGTGTTGCAATTTCCCACACTCGCCAATCCGTCGTCGTCAACGACCAGCGTGTTGGATGTCGGCTCAAAATTGTAGATCGTGCCGTTAAAATCGAATAGATCGGTCTCTACGTTATAATTCGGATTGAACGTGCCAATATTTACGCCATAGCCGAGCACGGTAGCTGCGGGACAAATGGTGTTGATCTGAGCTAACGTGTAGAGGTTTGAGCCCGCGCTGCCGACTATGGTACCGGCGGAACATGTGACTGTTCGGGTCGAGTAAAACATACCTGCGTCGACATCCCACTGCTGCCAGGCGCCGGGGACTATCGCCCCTTGCGAAGGATTTATATATGGTTCGAAAACCAGCGTCGTAAAGCTCGTTGCCGCCGGGGGATTCTGGTTTGCGTTACAAGGATTACCGTTGCCACCGGTCAAACAAACGGGAATCTGATACGAAGGGTCGGCACTTGACTGGCCTGCCGCCTGCTTGGTGTAGTAACTAAGCTGAGTCACACTTGCAAGCGTTGTACCGGCGGCTGCCGCGTGAAAATAGTCGGCTTTAGCAGTGTTGGTGGCGTCCGTGGTCAACTGCAATGCTCCAAACCCTGCCGGAGCCGCAGCATCGTAGATATAATTTACCGCCCCGCCGGGCCGGGTATCCGACATCGCCCAACCTTGGGTGTTTGCTGGGGTTACCAAGATCGTAGCAAGGGCAGCGTTATTCGAGATCTCTCCCGAAACGCTCCCGTCCACTTTATCTATCTTAGACCCAGCACTGTCGGTCCGGTCTTGGGCCCCGACCATAGTCTGGAAGCAGAGCAGGAAAGCGAATGTGCCTAACAATATAAGGCAGCGGCGTGATGATGACAAAGAATGGATATACGATTTAGAACAATGAACCATAAACAGACTGATCTCCTTAAGACTTGTATAAAACACAATACGTCTTCGGCAGAAAAATCTAGTGACGTGATAATTAGAAAACGTAGAAGATTGGTCTGGGAGCCGAATAATGTTACTTAGATCCTATCGGCGTGAAGATCTGTTGTATGTAAACTGTCATACTTACAACGATCAATTCTTCCTTCGTTTAAAAGTCGAATTATAGGGGGCCGGTATTAGGAATCTAGGTCCTTGATCCACTTTAAGAAAGAATCTTCGTAAACAAGCCAGATTTGATTGCGCTTATCCTGTGTGGCGTCTAATGTTCCGTCTTCGCAGAGGGTTGTTAGTGTGCGTCTGGAGAGCGGCGGGGTGATGATGCGATGGACGCGAATGAGGCGTTCGATCTCAGACAGGCGGAGCTTTGGGCGCGGCGACAAATCCAATAATTGTTGTGTGATAGTCATAATTGTTGTGTGTATTTTGGGTTGAATTCACAGCCGCTTTGAGCGGTTGATCAGTAAAAAAGGACGCTTTACAAATTTCCTCACGGAAAACCAGGCAAAGTACGTCAAAGTAAGAAAGATACGTCAAAGTAAGCATAATACGACAAACCGAGAAAAGTAGCATTTCATTTTCTGAAAAGTTCAGCTAGTCTCGAAACATGGCCGGACGATATGTAAGCGGCGAAATAAATCTCAATAACAGGCTTCGCCCAATATCGTCCGTCCATTGCAATATATCAAATGATTGCATTATTCGCAAGCGAATAATGCAGTAGTGAGTAGACAGCAGTCAGTAGTCAGAAAAGAAAGCAGAAGGAGACGGTTCGGAATGAGTTTTTCAGAACAGGACAAATTAGAGGCTTTGGCGATAGTGAATATTTTTGAGACGTCGAAAGCGTTTGGCGACTACGCCGCTTGCGTTGTGCTTGATGACGGTGCCGGCGTGTCTTATGGCATTAGCCAATTTACGCACCGTTCGGGTTCGCTCGAGGCTGTTGTCGCAGGGTATTTGAATGCAGGCGGCAGCGTTGGGCGCGAGATATTATTGACTAGGCTCGCGGACCTGCGTCGGCGAACTCCTTTGTCGATTAACAAGCTGTCGAGCGACGAGGCGTTTAAAAAGGCACTGCGTGCGGCGGCCGTCACGCGTGAGATGAAAGAGGCGCAAGCTGAGGTTGCTTTTGAGTATTACCTGCGTCCGGCTCTCGACATCTGTGTGAGCCTAAATTTCGTCTTGCCGCTGTCGCTGGCGGTCGTGTATGACTCGGTGACGCACGGGAGCTGGGAGCGGATCGCGGCGAGAGTTACCCGCGGTTTGCATGAAAAAGATTGGATCACCGAATACGTTCGTAAACGCCATTTTTGGCTGACGCACATCACGCGGCTCAAAGCCACGAACTACCGCACTAAGTTTTTCCTGGATCAGATCGCTACGGCCAACTGGCAGCTTGATCGGCCGATGAATGTTCACGGCGTGAGACTGCTGCCGGCGATGTTTGCCGGAGCCGACGGTTTGGCGGCTGCAACCGCTACTCAAACTTCAGACTCTTCGAATACTCCGCATTCATCTGCTGATAACGACCCGCCTGAGACACATTTGCAGCCGCCAATTCTCACAACCGCTGAGGATGCGTTTGACCGCGTTGACAAGATCGTCGCAGGCGTTTCGACCAGAACCGACCGTGCAAAATCGCTCTGGACGACCGTTATCGGCACACTCTGGCAGACGGCGTGGGCGGGGTTCGGATTCGTCGTCGGCTTGCCGCGAGAGGTCTGGATAGTTGTCGCGGTGATCGCTGCCATGCTGATGCTCACGTATCTGTACCGGCAGATCGTGTTGGGGAAGATAAGGGAAGAGGGACAAGTGACAAGGGACGAGGGACGTGTATGAATGACACAAAAAATATTTTATTGGCTTGGGTCAGCTCGGTTACATCAGTTTTTGCGGCGATCGAGGCTAGGACTTGGATCACCATCATCTCGGCGATAGTACTGCCGATAGTTTTCTTTGCGGTCGGCAAGACTGTTGATGTGTGTTTGCAAATTTACTTTCGACAGCGTGATGAGCGAAAGAAATTGAACTCGGATTCTATGGATAGAATAGTCGTTCCTAAGTCTGCGGAGCAGACGGCAATAACTTTAGCTACCGGTGAAGCGAAGCGAAACCTGTAGATAGAAGTGGGCAAGCTTCAGAGCCTGTTTAACAGGCGAAATGTTATCGGCGTGGGGCGGCCGCGTGTTTCACACGCTCAGTCAATTTTTTTCGCTTTCTACACATTCCGCCTCCGGCTCCATGTGTAGCTAAAGTTATTGACGCCTGTTACACAGGCTTTCGGAAATCTGTATATGACACTTAAATACAAAATTTACATCGCCGCTGCGGGAGGGATTTTAATATTACTCGCCGCATATTCGACGGCCTCGCATTTTCAGATCAAGCGTCAGGAAGCTGAGATCGAAGCCGCGAATAAGAAGGCAGACAGCTTTCAGCAAACAGCTGTCAGCAAAGAAATGGATGCCGCCGAATACACGGCGAAGATCGCGTATCTCGAACGGCAATTGGAGGAAATTCAAATAGTAAAGAGGAGACAAGATGAAGATTTGGAAAAGACATACGTTAATACACGCCGTGCTCGTGGTGATGTTAAACGCACTCGCGGCGTTCGCACAAACGACGCTACCGCAGACGAACTCTGCGCCAGGCTCGCCGAGGTCGGACACCCGTGCGAGTAAGTCCAAAGCCCCAAGTCCAATGTCCAATGCTGCGAAGCCTGACATTTTAGGAGCTTGTACTGCTGCCGTAAATGAATTGAAAGCGGGCCGCGTGTTGATCGACTCGCTCGAAACTGAAAATGCGGCATTAATCGAGCGGCTTGACACGGAGCGGAAGACGACTGTCGTCTTTACCGAGCTGAACGAAACGCGAAAAAGCGAGGCCGACGCTTTGCGGGCGGCTATTGCGGCCGGACACGAAACCATCACGGCGAAAGACGAGGTCATTGCTTCGCAGGATAAATTGATAGCGACTTTGAAAACGAAGAAAAGCTCACCCTGGCGGCGTTTAGGTGATGTGCTGCTGGGTGCAGCGGTTGTGATGGTGCTGAGATAAAAATTCCCGTTTATGAAAAAACCGACAAAGACCGAGTTCCAGAAATGGCTGCGGGAGACGATGCCTTTCTGGAAATGGAACTGGCGGCACCAGCGTTTTCTTTATGACAAATTGCACCGCGTCACAACAGGTAAATGCAGGCGTTTGATGATATTTATGCCGCCGAGACATGCGAAAAGCGAGACCGTTACGACCCGCTATACGGCGTGGCGGCTTGAGAGGGACAGGACGTTGAGCATAATTTTAGGCAGTTACAACCAAAAGCTTGCGAACGGATTTTCGCGAAGGATTCGGCGGATCGTCGAGGAGCGAGTAGCTCTTTCAAAAGACCGGAAAGCTGCTGACGAATGGGAGACACTCGAGGGCGGCGGCGTCCGTGCGGTGGGTGTGGGAGCCGGGATCACGGGATTTGGCGGCAGTTTGGTCATCATCGACGATCCGGTCAAAAACCGGGCAGAGGCCGAGAGCCGCGTCCGTCGTGATAACGCCTGGGATTGGTTTAATGACGACATCTACACGCGTCTCGAACCTAAGGCCGCGATCATCCTGATCCAGACGCGCTGGCACGAAGACGACCTCGCGGGGCGTCTGCTAAAGCAAATGAAGAATGGCGGTGAGCAATGGGAGACAGTGAATCTGCCTGCGCTCGCCGAGGTGGACGATCCGCTGGACCGTGAACCGGGCGAGGCTTTGTGGCCGCAGAGATACGACGTGGCTTACCTCGAAGGCGTCAAAAAACAGCAGGGCTCGTATTCGTTTTCAGCCCTCTATCAGCAGAGGCCCGTGCCGCTCGACGGCGGTACGTTCAAGCGTGAGTGGTTTAGACGGATCGTGACTCGTGCACCGAAAGGGCTGACTTGGGCTCGCGGCTATGACCTCGCGATCTCGACAAAGACGACTGCCGATTATACAGCTTCGTTCAGATGTGCCTTTGACGGCGAGGGCAACCTTTATATCTCTGACGGCTTTCGGCGGCGGATCGAATACCCGGAGCAGCGGCGTTATGTCATCGAACGGGTCAGGTCGGAGCACAACACGAGCCACGGTGTCGAAAAAGCCCTGCACGGACAGGCCCTCGTACAGGACCTGCGAAGCGACGCGAAAACGCGCGGCCGCCCGATCGAGGCGATCAGGGTCGATACGGACAAGGTCACGAGAGCGTTGTCCTGGTTGAGTGCGGCGGAAGACGGCAAGGTCATTTTGGTGCAAGGGTCGTGGATAGATGATTTTGTGGAAGAGGTTTGCGGCTTTCCACATAGCGAACATGACGATCAGGTTGACGCCGTCAGCATCGCTGTGCGGATGCTGAGTCGCGGAAAGAGCGGGTTTCACACATTTAAATAAACAAATACGGGTAGACATATATGAATAAAGATATAGAAAAAGCATTGGTGGATTTTCGGGTTCAGGCGGAACGTTATACCAAGACCGAGCGCTATTATGACGGTAAGCAGGATCTGGCATTTGCCACAGAAAAGTTTCAAAACACGTTCGGGACGCTGTTTCGCGAGTTTGCGTTGAACCTGTGTCCGGTGATCTGCGACGCGGTGCGGGACAAATTGCGGGTGACGGGATTTAGCGTCGACAGTTACAGAGTTGCAGAGTTGCAGAGTTACAGAGGTGGTGAGGGATCATCCGACTCTGGAAACTCGATGGACTCTGTAAACTCTGCAACTCGTCAGATCTGGCAGCAAAACCGTATGGCGACGCGGGCTGGTGAAATGCATAAAGAGGCTCTAAAAAACGGCGATGCGTATGCCATCGTCTGGCCGAATGCACGCTGCGAGGCCGTCATCTATCCTAACAAGGCTGCGAACATCACGGTCGCCTACGACGAAAATTCGCCGGGACAAATTGCCTGGGCGGCTAAGTATTGGCGCAACGCGGACAAGCGCATCAGGCTCAATCTTTTTTACCCCGACCGGATCGAGAAATACATTTCGCAGAGCGAAAGCGAAGGCTCGCTGCCCGACGCCGACGGCTTTCAGCCGCTTGGCGGTCTAAAGTCTCAAGTCCAAAGCCCAAAGTCGTCGGAATCTAAACCTTGGACTTTGGACACGGGACTTGCGACCGTTCCTAACCCCTACGGCGTCGTTCCGGTGTTTCATTTTGCAAACAACGCGGACATCGGACGGCCCGGGCGTTCGGAGCTTGATGCTGCGATACCGGTGCAGGACGGTTTGAACAAATCGGTGCTGGATATGCTCGTCGCGATGGAATTTTCGGCATATCGCCAACGCTGGGCGGCTGGCATCGAGATCGAATATGACGCTGGCGGCAAGCCGATCGCTCCTTTTACGGCCGGCGTCGATCATCTGTGGATCGCCGATAATCCTAACGCAAGATTTGGCGATTTTGAGGCGGCACAGCTCGATCAATTCCTGAAGGTCAAGGACTCATTTCGCGTGGACATCGCCTCGGTGACGGGCACGCCGCTGCATTATCTGCTGCAAAGCTCGGGTGGTTTCCCTAGCGGCGAGTCGCTAAAAAAAGCGGAAACGCGGTTCATCGCCAAAGTCCGCGACCGTCAGGAATCGTTCGGACAGGTATGGGCGGACGTGATGGCGTTTGCCCTGCGTATCGAAGGCCTGGCAGCAGACACTCGGCTCATAACCGAATGGGAAGATCCGGCACCGATGTCCGACAGAGAGTTTTTAGAAAACATCCTGCTCAAAAAACAGATCGGCCTGCCGGTCGAACAAGCCCTACTCGAAGCGGGCTACGGCGAGGAGGATGTGAAGAGGATGATTTAACGCAAATTCGCAATGGTGCAAAGACGCAAGGAAACAAAGGAAGGGAAACATATACCAATAAACAAATATGAAAAAGCAATTAGACAAAACACAACAGTCAGAACCAGACGCGTCAGGCGGCGGGGACGTTTCTGACATTACACAATTGCAGGCTGAGAATGAACAGCTCAAGACGACGATCAGGCTCAATGCGGCTCACCGGCAGATAACGGGCGAGCTGGCGAAAGCCGGGGCGAGGTCGCCGGGGTTGCTGTTTGACGCGGTAAAGGGCGAGCTGAAGTTTGACGGCGACGGCAAGCTTGAAAATGCCGCAGGGCTGATCGAGCGGATAGCAGCGCGGTTCCCGGAGCAATTCGGCACCGAAACTCCGGCTTCGATTGATGGCGGTGCGGGTAGTGGCGGCGGTATTACGCTGACCAAAGAAGCACTCGCCAAGATGAAACCGGCGGAGATCGCACTGCTCGATTGGGCAGACGTGAGGCGGGTCTTAGCAGGCGGCTAGTTCAATTGCCACTAGCTTTAGCTAGTGGAAAGCAGAGAAGAACTACCGGGCTTTAGCCCAAATAGAAAGTTTGGCTAAAGCCAGGCCCCATTTAAAACTATCCACTAGCTAAAGCTAGTGGCAATTCAAAAGAAGGAGAAAAAATGTCATTAGAATTTATACCAACAGTTTGGGCGGTTAGTAACCTCGCCGCCCAAACTGTTGGTATAAATTCTAATGACATTTTTTCTCCTTCTTTTGAATTGCCACTAGCTTTAGC
>JBKJRA010000141.1:0-3768 GCA_046594975.1 Pyrinomonadaceae bacterium
GTGACAGGTCAATTGCTGTAAATAATAGAGTTATAGCCCTGCAATGGCTCGTGATCGCCGTTTCTGTCATCCGTGACGCTCAAAATGGCTCTTTGTAACGCCAAAATGAGGCTTTGAAACGCGGAAAATACCACTTGTAATTTTTGGTTTTCGACGCATTTTTGAGGCCGACTCTTCCCGATGATCTAAGCTCTCGACGTTAATATCCTATCTTCTAAGTCAGCGTTCTAATTTTCCTCTTTTCTAATATTTTTCGTCCGCAAAACTAAGCAAAATACATCAAAGTGTGCAAAATACGACAAATCACGCAGAGTAGGCTTTTTTGAGCAAAATACGTCAAAGTGCGAAAAATAGGGTTTTATTTTTTTCAAACTCGTGCCAGTATCGAAAATGTGGACGGAAGATATTTGCCACAGAGAGCACAGAGTAAGGTGAGCGGTGATTTTTGTTTCGATGCAGCCATCAAACCACGGGAGCGATATTATAAAAAAGGCGTTCGAGAATCGCGCGCCAGACCCCATTCTTCACTATTCTTCAGGAGCAAATTGATATATTGCCGATTACCCCATGAACGTATGCAACCGCACATACAAACAGGGTTTGGCATCGTAGGCTCAGCCTTTATAGCATTGGTTTTAGGTGATGCTTCCGCCAATGCGGCCGCTAGGTCGCTCCGTTGCCGTCATAAATATGGCTGAGACTAAAATAGAAGCCTCTAATATACATAATCATCTTCTAGCGGTTCTTCCGCCTGACGAATTTGCCAAGATCGAGCCGTCGTGGAGACTCATCGATCTGGAGGTGGATGAGGTCTTGTGGGAAATGCATGAAAAACGAGAGCACGTTTATTTTCCTACGACGGCGCTCGTCTGTCTGCTTTACGAATTGGAAGACGGGACCTCGATCGAAGTTGGTATGACCGGACGGCAAGGAATGGTCGGTGTTGTGACGTTTGTTGGTGACTCTAGGATGGCAAAACGGGCGGTCGTCGAAGTAGCAGGACAGGCTTATGTTATGCAGGCCAAAGACGTCGAGAGATTCTTTGAAGAAATACGCGATTTTCAAGACATCTGTATGTCCTATACGCAGACGCTGATAGCCCAGATCTCGCAAAGCGCGATCTGTAATCGCATGCATTCGATAGACCAGCAAATATGCCGCTATCTTCTATTTATGGGTCTCAATGTGGAATCTGACACATTTAAGATGACCCAAAAGAGGATGTCTAACGTGCTCGGTGTCCGCCGTGAGAGCATCTCCATCGCTGCAGCTCAGCTTAAAAAACTGGGGCTTATCCAATACGGCCGCGGAAAGATGTCAATACTCGATCACAAAGGATTGCTCGAGGCCGCCTGCGAATGCTTCGAAGCCGTAAAAGAGCAATATGACAGAATCCTAAGCAAGTACGTCTCTGACCACTAGCATTGATCCCGGCTAAAACCAGCTAGCACCACCCAGGCTGAATTTCCAATTTAATTTACCTATTTCCGTCCATAAGTGAGCAACCTAACACTCGCTAGATTTTTTCAGTGCTAACCTCTACGTAACAATTCATTCAACGACTACCCCCTTTTGTGCAATAGCTTTGCGTTTGTATCTAGGGGTACGGATGTGGATTTTGTTGCAGCACTGTAGGTAGTGCTGCAATCAAAAGAGAAAGGCTCCGCGTTTTAACTCTCGCGGGGCCTTTTCTGTTGACAGTGTCGGTTATTAGATCCAGAATTATTCCCATACCTGTGAAACGAGAACGGTAAAGGGGTCTGGCTTGCGATTTCGGCCTGATGAACCGCTGGTGATTTATTAATTGTACTCTCGCATATTCCCCCTCCTACAAAGACGGTAAGGCAAAAACTAGACGCCGGTTTCATAAAAACGTTGCAAAATGGGGTGCGACAATGTTTAACTGTATATTACCACGAGATATTTCTTTCTCGTGACTTAAACCAACTTCCAAGTTAGATATGGTGACATCGGGCGAGAGGACAATTCTGCGCAGTGCAGTCGATTCGCGAATGAAGGTCTTGGTCCTATTTGGGACCAGGCCCGAAGCGATCAAACTTGCGCCTGTGATCCACGAGCTGCGAAAGAAACTTTTTCAAACCATTGTGGTCTCGTCCAGCCAGCACAAAGAATTATTGACGCCGTTTCTCGCCGCACTGGAGATCGATGTCGATTTTGATCTCGGAGTGATGAAACGCGACCAATCGCCCAATGATATCTGCTCGCGTGTGATGGCAAAACTGGATAAGATACTCGCTCAGGAGCACCCCGATCTTATTCTTGTGCAAGGAGATACGACGACGACGCTCGCCGGAGCATTGGCAGGTTTTTACCGCAAGATCCCGGTCGGACACGTCGAGGCAGGCTTGCGGTCGGGCAATCTGATGAGCCCTTTTCCGGAGGAGATGAACCGCCGTGTCGTCTCGCAGATCGCGTCATTTCACTTTGCTGCAACCGAAAAAAACCGCCGCAACCTGCTCTCTGAAGATGTGCCGTCTGAGAAGGTTTTCGTCACCGGCAATCCGGTAGTCGATGCTCTGAAAAAGATGCTAAAAAATCTAATGCCTTCGCCGGAGATCGCCGAGCTTATCAAAAAGACCGAAGGCAAAAAGCGTCTGCTGCTGACGACGCACCGCCGTGAGAGCTTTGGCGAAACGATGACCGGGAATCTTAAGGTTCTTCGTAATTTTGTCGATAAGCGTAAAGATGTCTGCCTTTTCTTCCCCGTGCACCCAAACCCGAATGTAAAAAGCATAGCAAAAGAGATACTCGGCAAACGCGAACGTATATATCTACTGGATCCGCTAGACTATTCGGACTTTCTATCTATTATGAAGTCCGCCTGGCTGATAGTGTCAGATTCGGGCGGTGTTCAGGAGGAAGCTCCGAGTTTGGGCAAGCCGTTGCTGGTCTTGCGTGAAAATACCGAGCGGCCTGAGGCGATACGCGCGGGCGTTTCAAAACTCGTCGGCAGCAGTCCCGGCTCTCTAAAGCAGTTTTTAGAAGAAAATTACGCGGTCGAGACCTGGATCAAATCGGTCAGAGAGGTCGCTAACCCATTTGGCGACGGCCGATCTGCTGCTCGTATCGTCCGTATAATTGAGGAAAAACTTGCCTCAAAACAGTCAAAAGCCGCATTGCAGTCAAGCCTTTTCTAGTTCAATAATGGAAACCCCGACAAAAAATAACAAGCATTTGCTCACCATTTTGGTCGAGGACTATTTTCACGTCGGTGCGTTTGAAAATCTGATCCAGCAGCGAAACTGGCAAAATTTTGAGCCGCGTTATGAGCAAAATACGCTCAAAACGCTTGACCTGCTCGACCACGACAATACAAAAGCGACGTTTTTTGTTCTTGGGTGGATCGCCGAACGCAATCCAAGGCTGATGCGCGAGATCGTCGCGCGCGGCCACGAGGTCGCGAGCCGGGGATTTTATCACCGCAGTCTAAAAAACCTGACCGACGAAGAATTTCGCGAAGACATCCGCCGCACAAACCGCGCCATCGAAGACGCCTGCGGACAAACGGTCATCGGCTATCGTGCCGCCGAAAAACTCAATTTTGAAAAAGATTCGTGGATATTGGACGTTTTGGCGGATGAGGGCTTTGTTTACGATGCCTCGTTTTTGCCGTCTAAAAAGACCGATAAGGCAAAACGTGTCGCACATCAGGTCCATACAAGCGGCACGGCTATTTGGGAGTTTCCATATTCGACTCGGGACGTCGGTCTCGGCCTGCTGCCTATCTCTGGCGGGAATTATTTCCGA
>JBKJRA010000185.1:0-2752 GCA_046594975.1 Pyrinomonadaceae bacterium
GTATTGCCACTTAGTCCCCGGCTCGAAATCGAGCGGTATTTTTGCCCACGAGTCCATTATCGCTTTCGCCGTTGTCGGCTTGAGCATTCCCGGCATCACATAATCTTGCGGCCAGTAATCTTGATAACCGGACGTGTGCGATAGCAGTTGGCGGAGCGTTACCTCGTTTGCACGCGTCAGCTCGGGCACATATTTACTGACTTTATCATCGAGCGATAGCTTGCCCTGCTCCTGCAAAAGCAGCATCGCAGCCGCCGTAAACTGCTTGCTGATCGACCCGATGCTGTAACGCATTGTCGGAGAAGCCGCAGTTTCTGGGTCGAGTTTTGCGTCGCCGTAAGCCTTAGTAAAGACGAGCTGTCCGTCTTTTACGATCGCAACCGAAGCGCTCGGCACGCCTGTGCTCGCAAGATTGTCCGCCGCGATCTTGTCGATCTTTGCGATCATATCAGCAGAAAGCTGTGTTTGAGCAGCTGTATCAAGGCTGATGAAAAAGAGACTGATAACTACGGTAATGATGTGCTTTGAGAAACTGGATCTATTCACGGTAACGCTCCTTAAGTTGGAAAAAATATAGTGTCAGTTTATCAGATAAACTTTCGACTACAACTAAAGGTCATGTCAATTACAACCATGCTGGATTTAGCGATCGGCGGCTTTCGATTTAACATATAAGAAATGCGGATCCTCATCGTAAAACTTGGCAGCATCGGCGACATCATTCATACGCTGCCGTCGCTTGCAGCCATTAGAAGGGCTTTGCCGGATGCTGTGATCTCGTGGGTTGTGGAGGAACGCTCCGCCGAAATTCTCCGCGGCAACACAATGATCGACAACCTGATCGAGGTCGATACGCGGTCTCTGCGTGGTGGCAAGGTGATCGAAGAGATTTTGCTCGATGCGAGTAAGCAGCTCAAAGGGCTGCGGCAGTTCAAATTTGATATTGCGATAGATTTTCAAGGGCTTTGGAAATCAGCAATGATCGGAAAATTGTCGGGTGCGAAGCGGCGTTGGGGATTTTCGCGTGATGGCTTGCGTGAACCCGCAAGCCGCATCCTATTGACTGATACAGTCGTGTCGCGTCCACAGATAAATATTATTAACAAAAACCTTGGACTTGCTACTGGTGCTCTGGGTATTGCGGAGCCGACAAGCGGTTTCGAATTCCCGATCGTGACTACGGACGAACACATAGCTGAGGCAAACGCTATCATTACAACTGCAGGGACTGAGAATTTTGCCGTGCTGAATCCCGGTGGTGGTTGGGTGACAAAGCTGTGGCACGCTGAAAAGTTTGGTCAATTAGCTGACAGATTATGGGAAGAAAAAGGCCTCCTTTCTATCATCGCGACAGGTCCGAAAGAGACGGAACTCGCCGAAATGGTAGCGGCAAACAACAAAAGCGGTAAGCTGGTATTGTCGCAGCCGAGCCTGAAAGGTTTTTATGAACTCGTCCGTCACGCAAAAATTTACGTAGGCGGTGACACGGGCCCGACCTTTATCGCCGTCGCTGCGGGAGCACCTGTTGTAGGTCTTTTCGGCCCTACAGAATGGTGGCGTAACGGCAGCCCGAACCCCGATGACATCTGTGTCGAAGGCACCGGCATCGGGTGCCGTGTTGATTGCCACCGGCGGACATGCTCAAAGTGGATATGTATGGATTCTGATGTCGAAACTGTTTTCACGGCGGTAATTGAGCGAATGCGTAGAGCAGATGCCAAAATTTCTGTTTAATTGTGAACTTTTTGGCCCGTGTGAGCATCTATTTTCTAGGTTTGTTGGATAATTAAGAAATGATGAAAAAAGCAGCGATATTTTTGTTGGCATTGTGTTTTGCCACGGCAACATTTGGGCAAACGGCTGGAATCGTAAAAAAAGAAATCAGTCCGGCTGAGATCGACCGTATTCTCAAAAAAGTTTCGGAGAACGAAGGAAATTTTCGCGCAGCTCTGACCGAATATATTTTTAACCGCAATGCGACAATTCAAACGATCGGAATGGGTGGACAGGTGTCAGGCGAGTACCGACGTGATTCATTTATGTCGCTATCATCGGACGGTGCCCGGTTTGAAAAAGTACTTTTTTCACCGATCTCAACATTGACGGATCTGACCATCACCCCCGAAGATCTTGAGGACCTAGGCGGAGTTAATCCTTTTGCTCTAGAGCCGTCGATGTTTGCCCTATATAATTTTACTTATATCGGGCTGGAGCATATCGACGAACTCGACCTATATGTTTTTGATGCGACGCCCAAAGTAATGCCGAATCCAAAAAAATCAAAGCTAAGACTTTTTACGGGGCGTATTTGGGTGGATGATAAAGATCTGCTTATCGTCAAATCAAAAGGCAAGGCCGTGCCGGAAACTAAACAAAACAAGTTTCCGGTCGTCGAGACGTACCGCGAAAATATCGACGGAAAGTATTGGTTTCCGACCTATGTCTATTCAGATGATTCACTTGTTTTCGATAGCGGACAGGTTATTCGCCTCAGAATGAAGGTGAAATATTCTGGCTATAAGGTCGGACACAGCGATGTGAAGATCATCGACGATGTGCCGGATGCAAAACCAACACCAACACCAACGCAGAAGAAACCCTGAGGATGGACAATGACTCAGAAAATCGCAGAATTGCAGGCCTGATGCTATGAAGTGTTGACCTCGCGGGAGTCGAGTTTTTAGTAAACTCGAATTCTGACAAAAGAAAAACAACCCGCGAGATCAACAATGGCAGTATACATCGGGGTTGA
>JBKJRA010000241.1:0-4359 GCA_046594975.1 Pyrinomonadaceae bacterium
GGCCGCTGACAGTTTACACACCGAAACCGATAGTCCCGGTCGTCAATCGTCCTTTTTTGCTGTATCAGATCGAGGTGTTAAAAAAGGCGGGGATCACCGACATTACTCTGTCGCTTAGTTATCAGCCCGATAAGATCGAGCATATTCTAGGCAACGGGTCGGAATTTGGCGTCAATCTGCGATACATAACCGAGCCAAGCCCAATGGGAACGGGCGGTGCGTATAAATTTGCTGCCGAGACGCTCGATGACACGACCGTGGTCTTTAATGGCGATATTCTCACTGATCTCGACATCGATTCCCTAATAGGGTTTCACAAATCAAAAGGCTCCGCCGCGACGCTTACCCTCGTAGGTGTTGACGACCCGACCCGTTACGGCCTGGTTCAGACGGGAAAGGACGGAAATGTGCAGAGGTTTGTCGAAAAGCCTAAGCCGGACGAACTGGCCACACTCAATGTAAACACAATTAACGCAGGCGTTTACATTCTCGAACCATCGATACTCGACATCATCCCTAAGGACACAAATATCTCATTCGAATACGATATTTTCCCAGATATTCAGTCACGCAAAATGCCGTTTTTTGCATACATTATGCAGGATGAATATTGGCGCGATATCGGAACGCCGGTCAGCTATCTGGATGCACATCAGGATTTCTTGAGCGGTAAGATCGCGGGACTGGGCCTCGAGAAAACTGAAAATTCTGAGATTGCAACGAGGACTGAGATCGACAAAACATCGGTGATCGGCGAAGGCTGTGTCATTAAATCGGGAGCTCGGATCGTCAATTCAGTCATCGGTGCGGGCGTACACATCGAGGAAAAGGCTGTTATCGAAAATTCGGTGATCTGGTCGCACACACGCATCTCTACAGCCGCTGAGATCGTGGGTGCAGTGGTCGGTCGCAGTTGCCATATCGGACGCAACGCTATCGTCAGTAAAGGCTCAGTGCTCGGCGATAAGACCGCATTGACGGATTACACAAAAGTCTGATATGCCCGAATTACCTGAGGTTGAGATCATTTCGCGTTCACTACATTCGCTCGTGGGCGGCAGAACGATCAGCACTGCAACGCTCTTTCGCGAACGCCTGGCTCCTGACATCACGCCAAAAGATTTCTCAAAAACTTTATTAAATTCAACGATCAACCACGTCCATCGACGCGGCAAGCACATATTGTTTGACCTTAGCGGTGACAAAACTTTGATCGTGCATCTACGTATGAGCGGACGATTTTCGCTGCTGACGTCGAATACCGACGACCCGAAATTTACACACGCCGTTTTCTATTTCGAAGATGAAACGCGGCTCGTGTTTGATGACCAGCGTCATTTCGGATTGATGAAGATCGTCTCAACGCCGCAACTGCATGATGCAAAGGAGTTGAAAAAGCTCGCGCCCGAACCTTTCTCAGATTTGTTTTCGGTCGAGTATCTGCGAGCAATTCTAAAAACTTCGAAACGCAGCCTCAAAGAATTTCTGCTTGATCAGACCAAGGTCTGCGGTCTCGGCAACATCTACGCCGCCGAAGCGATGTTCGCCGCAGGCATACATCCCAAAACACCGGCTGACAAAGTCACGGCTAAGAAGGTGCCGTTGCTTTACGAAAGTATCAAAGCCGTTTTGACCATCGCGATAACTCACGCCGACGGCTTGCCGGTAAACCCTGAGGATCTGGAGGGAGGTTATTTCAGCGGATCGGGCGAAAGCTGGATGGTCTATGACCGCGAGGGCGACGATTGCCGCACCTGCAAAACGCCGATAATCCGGCTAAAACAAGGCGGCCGCTCGACATATTTCTGCCGCAAATGCCAACGCAAATAACGCTGCCGAGCAATTCGTGCTTGACACGTCTGCAATAAAGTCACATCATCGTATTTATATTCGTGGTGAGTTAATGCGACTTGCGACCACGTTAAATAAACTGCTAAACAGCTGACAGACACATCATCTTTTTGAAAAAGTCTCGCTGTTTTGGCGAGGCTTTTTGTTTATGAAAGACTTTAGACAATTACTTGAATCTGACGGTGTTTTCGTTTTTGACGGTGCGGTGGGCACGCGGCTTTACGACAAAGGCATCTACATCAACCGCTCTTACGACGAATTAAACATCGCCGCTCCTGACCTCGTTCGCGAGGTCCACGAAGAGTACGTTGCCGCCGGTGCTGACATTATCGAGACGAATACATTTGGAGCCACCCGGCATAAATTGCAGCCTTACGGGCTCGAATCAAAGCTCCGCGAGATCAATATCGCTGCGGTCAAACTCGCACGCGAAGCCGCCGGTGACAAAGTTTATGTTGCGGGAGCGATCGGGCCTCTGGGACTGCGTCTCGAGCCGTTCGGCCCGACGTCGTTCGACGAGGCTCGCGAGATGTATAAAGAACAGATCTCCGCTCTGCTCGAGGGCGGCGTCGATCTCTTTATCCTCGAAACATTTTCCGAGCTGCCGCTCATCGAGCAAGCGATCCGTGCCGTCCTAGAGTTGTCCGATCTGCCAATCGTCGCCCAGATGACTATCCAGATGGACGGCAAAACGCTTTATGGCGACACACCCGAACATTTCACGGCAAAGCTCGATGCTCTCGGCGTCGATGTCATCGGCCTCAACTGCGGCATGGGTCCGAATCATCTGCTCAACGCTCTCGAGAAAATGCGTGCAGTTACTGATAAACCGCTGTCTGCACAGCCAAATGCGGGCTTACCGCGTGACGTTCAGGGACGGCAGTTTTATATGGGTTCGCCTGAGTATATGTCGGAATTCTCGCGTCGATTTGTTCAGGTCGGAGCAAAATTTGTCGGCGGCTGCTGCGGCACGACTCCGGCTCATATCAAACTTATTTCAAGCGCGATCCGTTCGCTTTCACCGCGACAAGCTATCAGCGAGGTTCGAAATCAGCCGATCACGGTACTGGAATTAAAACCGCAGGATGTTCAGGTCGTCGATCCGCTTGAGCGTTCACGTTGGTCGGCAAAGATCGCCCGCGGCGAATTTGTCACTTCTGTCGAGGTTCTGCCGCCAAAAGGCTGCGACGCCGAAAAGACGCTCGACAGCATTCGCCTGCTCAAAGACGCCGGTGTTGACGGAGTAAATATACCCGACGGCCCGCGTGCCCAGACGCGTATGTCCGCCCAAGCGACCGCCGTGCTCGTCGAACGCGAGATCGGCATTGAGGCCGTGCTGCATTACTGCTGTCGCGACCGCAATCTGCTGGGGATGATGTCAGACCTGCTCGGGGCGTCGGCTCTCGGCATCCATAATTTGCTGCTTATAACCGGCGATCCGCCAAAAATGGGCCCGTACCCGGACGCGACCGCTGTTTTCGACATCGACGCCATCGGCCTGACGAATATGGTCAACAAACTCAATCACGGGCTCGATCTCGGCAACAACCCGATCGGCAAACCGACCGCGTTCTCGATCGGCGTCGGCGTAAATCCGGGAGCTGTAAACATGGAAGAAGAGATCCGCCGCTTCGAATGGAAGGTCGAGGCCGGTGCCGAATATGCCATCACGCAGCCCGTTTTTGATACCGAACAACTCAAACGCTTTCTTGAAATGATCGAGCATGTCCGCATCCCGATCGTCGCCGGCATCTGGCCGCTGATAAGCTTTCGCAACGCAGAATTTATGCACAACGAGGTCCCCGGCGTTAACGTCCCCGCGGATATTCTCGAACGCATGCGTGTAGCATCCGACGAGAGCAAAGAGGCCGCCCGCGACATGGGCATCCGGATAGCCCGCGAAGCCCTCACCGAAGTCCACGACGTCATCCAAGGCGTCCAGGTCTCGGCTCCGTTCGGCAACGTAAAATATGCTTTGCAGGTCTTCGAAGCTTTGGACGAGTTTAAGAGCGCATAAGCGAAGCCGTAATGCGCTACGTTGAATATTGTTGAAGTTTTCTACGATTACTGATAGTATCTGTAACAATTTCAAAAATAACATTTCTAGGATAGGACGAAATATCAAAATTCAGGGAGAACAAACGAATGAAATACTATCAGCGGTCGTATTTGGTCATGGCTACGTTAGCGATGGCTTTTTCTTTGACTTCAACGGTCTTTGGCCAAAAAGAAGAACAGATCCAGCGAAATCCTGAAGTTAGGCAGGAGATCAAACACGACGTTTCTCCGCCACTGAGCGAGATGCGCAGTGCTCCAAGATCGAAAGACCGGGAATACGAACCGGCTAAACGTATCCCGCATGACGTTAAGGAAGAAAATGATGTCCAGAACGACCCAGTCGTGCAATCGTCCGTCACCGGCACTAAGGTCGCAACCACGGCCGGATTGAACTTTGCGGGCGTGGGTAACCAAGATTACGGATTCGTTCCAAATGCGGCTCCGCCCGAT